>CAZUTZ010000088.1:0-3624 GCA_964623655.1 uncultured Wenzhouxiangella sp. | reverse complement strand
TCGGTCGGTCACGCCGATGAGCGCTTTGCCTTCGACAACGAAACGCCCCGGCACCAGGTGTTTTTGCGTGATTTTCAGCTCGCGCGGCGACCGGTCACCTGCGTCGAATATGCCGAGTTCATCGCCGACGGCGGCTACGACGACCCGCAGCTCTGGCTCGCCGACGGCTGGGCCTTCGTTCAGCAGGAACAGATCCAGGCGCCGCTGTACTGGCAGCGCGAAGACGGGCAATGGCTGCTGCGAACGCTGGGCGGCCGGCGTGAGATGGATCCCGACGAACCGGTCTGCCATATCAGCTTTTATGAAGCACAGGCCTACGCCCATTGGGCCGGCGCGCGCCTGCCGACCGAATCCGAGTGGGAGATTGCCTCACAGGGCATCGAGCCGGAGGGGCACTTCGCGGACAGCGAGCGCTATCATCCGGCCAGCGCCAGCGGGGAGGAAGGTCTGGTGCAGATGTTCGGCGATGTCTGGGAATGGACCGGTTCCAGCTATTTGCCCTACCCCGGTTTTCGTGCAGCCCCCGGCGCGGTCGGCGAGTACAACGGGAAGTTCATGGCCAACCAGATGGTGCTGCGCGGCGGAAGCTGCGCAACCTCGCCGGGGCATGTACGAGCCACCTATCGCAATTTCTTCTATCCGCACTGCCGCTGGCAGTTTTCCGGACTGCGCCTGGCTAGGGATCTGGCGGGATGAGTGCGAACGAAAAAGCGCGTGCGGCGTTTCTTGCCGACGTGGTCGCCGGCCTTTCGGCCGATCAGCGCACGCTGCCCTGCAAGTATTTCTACGACGCTCGCGGGTCGAAGCTGTTCGAAGCGATCTGCGATTGTCCGGAGTATTACCTGACCCGCGCCGACCTCGCACTCCATGAAGAGCACCTGACCGAAATCGGCGAGCGCGTCGGGCCGCAAGCCCATGTGATCGAATTCGGCTCCGGCGCCGGCGTCAAGACCCGCAAGCTGCTGGCCGGGCTGGAGAAACCGCGCGCCTACACACCGATCGAGATTTCCGCGGCCGCTCTCAAGGCCTCGGCCAAGCAGCTGGCCGCCGATTTTCCGGATATCGAAATCCGCCCGCTGCAGGCCGATTACACCCAGGACATCGACGCCGACAGGCTGCAGCTCGATCCGCCCTCGCGCCGACGGGTGGTGTATTTCCCCGGCTCCACGATCGGCAATTTCAGTCATGAAGAAGCGATGACTTTCCTCGGACGAATGGGCCGCATTGCGCGCGGTAGCGGCGCGATTCTGATTGGTGTGGATCTGATGAAGCCCGAGGCGAAACTTCTGGCCGCCTACGACGACGCCGACGGCATCACCGCTCAGTTCAATCTCAATCTGCTGGTTCGGATGAAAAACGAGCTGGAGGCCGAGGTCGAGCTCGACGATTTCCGGCATGAAGCGCGTTTCAACCGCGATCAAAAGCGCATTGAAATGCACCTGGTTGCGGCGCGCCCCACGGCGATTGAAGTGGGTGGACAGCGCTTCGATTTTGCCGCCGGCGACAGCATCCACACCGAATCAAGCTACAAGTACTCGGTCAACGACTTTCGCAAACTTGCGGCCAACGCGGGGCTGGCCTCGCGCCACGTCTGGAAGGATTCTTCAGGCCTGTTCAGCATGCACTGGCTGGAACAGGCCTGAAGAGGGCGATTCAGTCCTCCCAACCCCAGGGCGCGTCGGGCGGATCGATCGGCGTGGTCAAGTCAAAATCGATCTGGAACACGCGCGGCGTACCGAGACGCCACAGGCCGTAAGTGAAGGTTTCTTCGGGATAGACGCGCATCACCCAGACGTTTGAAAAAGCCGCCTCGATGACCTCGCGGGTTTGCTCATCGGCCGGAAAATATTGTTCGTTGGCCCGGCCCTGATTGGTGCTGGTACCACCGTACATGGTCTGCTCTTCCTCGCTGCCGTCGGGATAACGATGATCGTGCTTGAGCTCCAGGCGGTCGTCGATGCGCGTGAGCACCCAGGTGCGCGAATAATTGTCGCCGACCACAAAGGGGATGCGAATGCGCTCCTCGCTGCAATCCCGGACATGCATGACCAGGCGCTGGTCAACGAAGCCGTCCTCGCCTTCGGGATGAGTGATCAATTCGCCCTCAAAGGCCTGGCCGCAAAGATCCTGCAGGTTGGCCCAGTAGTCGTCCAGCGGGCCGGCCTGAACGCCGAAGCTCAAGGTCACGGCCGACAGCCCCAAAATACGCTTCCACATAAACACATCCTTTCGTTTATAAAGTTCGGGTTCTACCTTACCCCGAAACACTTTCCCGGTCCCGAGTCCAGAGCCCAAATATCGCGCTAGAATAATCGGCGTCCTAGACCCAACTGGAGAACTCCATGACCCATCCCAAGCGCGTTGCCATCACCGGCGCGGCCGGCCAGATCGGCTATCAGCTCTGCTTCCGTATTGCCTCGGGCGATCTGCTCGGCATCAATCAGCCGATCATCCTGCAGCTGATCGAAATCCCGCCGGCACTCGATACGCTCAAAGGGGTGGTCATGGAGCTTGAAGACGCCGCTTTCCCGCTGATCGCCGATATCGTCGCCACCAGCGATCTGGAAGAGGGCTTCAATGACGCCGATTACGCAATCCTGGTCGGCGCCCGTCCGCGCGGCCCCGGCATGGAACGTGCCGACCTTTTGAGCGCCAACGGCAAGATTTTCGGACCGCAAGGCAAAGCATTGAATGCCGTGGCCAGCCGCGACGTCAAGGTACTGGTGGTCGGCAACCCGGCCAATACCAACGCCCTGATTGCCCAGGCCAACGCACCGGATCTGCCGCCGGAGAACTTCACCGCCATGACCCGTCTGGACCACAATCGGGCCCTGGCGCAGCTGGCGGCCAAAACCGGCGTGCATCACACCAACATCCGGCAGATGACGATCTGGGGTAATCACTCCTCCACCCAGTATCCGGACATCCATCAGACCCTTATCGCCGGCAAGCCGGCCACCGAACTGGTCGAGCAGAGCTGGTACGAGAACGACTTCATTCCAACCGTGCAGCAGCGCGGGGCAGCCATCATCAAGGCCCGCGGCGCCTCAAGTGCGGCCTCGGCGGCCTCGGCCGCCATCGACCATATCCGCGACTGGGCCCTGGGCACCTCGGGCGACAACTGGGTCTCGATGGCCGTGCCGTCCGACGGCAGCTACGGCATCGAGCCGGGGGTGATTTATTCCTTCCCCTGCACCTGTGAGGCGGGCGAGTGGAAGATCGTGCACGGTCTGGAAATCAACGACTTCTCGCGTGCGCGGATGGAAGCCACCGACAAGGAGCTGCGCGAAGAACGGACAGCTGTCGAGGAACTGCTGTAGCGCGGCCAGCGCTCGGGCAAATGACTTGACGAAGCTCAAGGTGACGCCGGTTGCCATTAAGGCAGCCGGCACAAAAACCGCTGCTCAGAACCTCGAGCAAACAAGCGTCGCGCTGTTCATGCCATCCGGCGAGAGAGCATCCATGGCAGCAATACTGTCGCGTTCAGTCGCAGCGCGTGATTGACATCAGGCTTCAAAGAACTTCTTCGCCAGTGGCACGATTCGGTCGGCAGCGTCTTCGAGCACGTAGTGGCCGGCGTCTTCGTAATATTCGACCGGCGCACCGGGCAGCTTTTCACGCCAG
>CAZUTZ010000087.1:0-9390 GCA_964623655.1 uncultured Wenzhouxiangella sp. | reverse complement strand
TTCGGCCGGGTCACTGACGGCATGGACGTCGTCGACGCGATCCGCCAGGTCGAAACCGGTCAGCGCGGTTTTCACCAGGACGTGCCGACCGAAGACGTGATCATCGAGCGCGTCGAAATCACCGATTGACGGCCTGAACAACTCGACACCGATCTATCTGATTTCCGACCTCCACCTGGAGGTCGGGCGGCCGGAGACCACGGCGCTGCTGCTGGATTTCCTTAACGGCCCGGCGCGTCGGGCCGGTTCGCTCTACATCCTCGGCGATCTGTTCGAAGTCTGGATCGGCGACGACGGCGCCGACGACCTGGCCGACGACGTGGCAGACGCATTACACGCTCTGGCTGCCTCCGGCACGAGCATTTATTTCCTGCACGGCAACCGCGACTTTCTGCTCGGTGAATGCTACTGCCGCCGCGCCGGCATGCAGTTGATGGCCGAGCCCATCCTGATGGATCCTGGCGGGCAGGCTACCGCACTGATCCACGGTGACACCCTGTGCACCGACGATCTGGACTACCAGCGCTTCCGGGCCCGCGTCAGAAACCCCGAATGGCAGACAAAGGTCCTGTCCCGACCGCTGTGGTGGCGGCGCGTGCTGGCCCGGGTGGCTCGTGTTACCAGCCGCCTGCGCAACCGGCGGAAAGAACCGCACATCATGGATGTTTGCCAGGCCAGCGTACGCGATTGTTTTCGAACCTTGAGAGTTCGGACGCTGATCCACGGACATACCCATCGCCCCGCCGTCCATGAGCTGGAAATCGACGGCCAGCCTTGCCGGCGTATCGTTCTCGGCGACTGGCACGGTGAAACGGGCAGCGTGCTGCGGCTCAACGGAGACCAGGCCAGTTTGCTGGTCCTGCGCCGAGGCGAGAGCGGCCAGCCTGAGCTCGCTGAGGGCTGAGCCCGGCTGGTTTTTAGCCAAGTAGTCCGTCAAGAACCCGGTCCGCGGCCGATGTCCCGCTGTGCCAGGCCCCCTCGATGCGATTACCGGCACACCAGTCTCCGGCCAGCAGCAGATCCAGCTCGCCATCAGCCAGACAACTGCGCTCGAGCGGCTCCGGCGCCAGCGCGTAGCGCCAGCGATGCGCTGCGATAAGGCCGGGCTGCTGTTGCAGCGCCGCAGGAACGCGCCGTCCGAAAGCCTCAAGCAGTGTCTTCGCAACTCCGGCGGGCTCATCTTCCAGATGGCGGACAGACCACTCGGCACTGGCGTGCAGCAGCCAGCTCTCTCCCCGACGGCCGGGCTTCGACGAATCGCGCGCCATCCACGCCAGCGGGCCTTCGTTGTCGAAAGCGGCATCGAAATCGGCGGACACCGGGTGCTCGTAGCCCAGCATCACCGACCAGCACGGATTCATGGGCACCTGTTCCACGCGCCGGGCCATTTCATGCGCCTTCCCGGCATCCGGCCCGTTTACGCTCAGCAGCAGATCGGCGGCCTGACGCGGGGGCGCGGTCAGAATCAGGACATCCGCCCGCAGCGGATCGGTCTGCCCGATGTCAATGATCCAGCCCTGCCGATCCCGGCCCAGCGCCACGACACGGCAGCCAAACCGGCAGTAGAGATCAGCCGCAAGCGCTTTGAGTACGGCATTCCTGCTCGGCGTGCCCACCAGACGCTCGCTCGGCGTTGTGCCCGCGTCGTCCGGACGCTCGCCGAACACGGCCATTGCCGGATACCATGTCGCCACCAGACCGCCTTGCTTCCAGTCATTAACAACCGCCGCGAATTCCGGGCTGCGCGCGGTGAAATACTGCGCCCCGTGATCAAAAGCAAAGCCGTCCTGGCGCCGGGTGGCGCTACGCCCGCCGGGCCCTCGCGCCTTTTCGACGACCACCACCTCGCGACCGGCCCGATGCAGGCGATGCGCCGCGCTCAGGCCGGCCCAGCCGGCACCGATCACGCAGATTTCAGGCATCTTCGGGACGCAGGTAGGGAAAGAGCAGCACGTCGCGGATTGAAGGCGAATCGGTCAACAGCATGACCAACCGGTCGATCCCGATGCCCTCGCCCGCCGCCGGCGGCATGCCGTATTCCAGGGCGCGGATGTAGTCGTGGTCGAAATGCATGGCTTCGGCGTCCCCGGCAGCGCGCGCGGCCACCTGCGCATTGAAGCGCTCGGCCTGGTCTTCCGGATCATTCAGCTCGGAAAACCCGTTGGCGATTTCCCGGCCGGCCGCGAAAAGCTCGAAGCGATCGGCCAGTTCAGGATCATCATCGTTACGCCGCGACAGCGGCGAGACCTCAATCGGGTAACCGGTGACAAAGGTCGGCTGAATCAACTGCGGCTCGACGCCGTGTTCGAACAATTCCATCAGCAATCGTCCCCAGCCCCAGGCGTTGTCGACCCGAATCCCGGCCCGATCGCAAGTCCTGCGCAGCAGCTCCAGGTCGCGCAGATCCCCGTTGGCGAGATCGGGATAATGTTCGGCCACAGCCTGGCTGACGCTAAGGCGTCGGTACTGGCCGCCGAAGTCGATTTCCTCGCCCTGGTAGCTCACCCGCCCGTCCTTGAGGCCGGGCATGACATTGACGACCTCGTGCAGCATTTCCTCGGTCAATCGGATCAGGTCGCGATAGTCGGCGTGCGCCCAGTAAAATTCCAGCATGGTGAATTCAGGGTTGTGCCGGGTCGACACCCCCTCGTTGCGGAAATTGCGGTTGATCTCGTAGACCTTTTCCAGGCCACCGACCACCAGCCGTTTCAGATGCAGCTCCGGAGCGACGCGCAGGTACAAATCCAGACCCAGGGCATTGTGGTGGGTGATGAACGGGCGGGCGGCGGCGCCGCCGGGGATGTGATGCATCATCGGCGTCTCGACTTCCAGGAAATCGCGCTGATCCAGGAAGCTTCGAATGGCGCGCACGATCTGTGATCGACGCACGAAGGTCTCGCGCACTTCAGGATTGACGATCAGGTCAACATAGCGCTGGCGATAGCGCGTTTCCTGGTCGGTCAGGCCGTGCCACTTCTCCGGCAGCGGGCGCAGCGACTTGGCCAGCAGCTCGATGGCGTCGGCATGAAGGGTCAGTTCGCCCGTCCGGGTGCGCATCAACCGCCCGGCCACGCCGACCAGATCGCCGATGTCCCACTGCTTGAAAGCCGCATACATGCCCTGCGGCAAATCATCGCGCCGGACATAGATCTGCAACCGGGCCCCGGATCGGTCCTGGATGTGCATGAAGGCGGCCTTGCCCATGATGCGCCGGCTCATGATCCGACCGGCCAGCGAATAACGCTCTTCCAGGCCCTCCAGGGCCTGCTGGCTCCAGGTTTCGTCATCGGCGAAGCGTTCCAGCAGATCCGCCGCATCGGCATCCGGCCGCCAATGATTCGGGTAGGCCTCGCCCACCTCGCGCAAAGCACGCAACTTCGCCCGCCGCTCGGCAATCAGCCGATTCTCATCGACCGCCTCATCCTGCCGCGAATGACCCAAATCCTTTCCGTCCGTCATCAATCCTTCCCGCTAAAAGCCATTTTTCCGTAAGCCAGCAAGCCAACTGCTACCTTGATTCTCCCTGACCCCCTTAGACCCTGATCTCTAGACCCTGCTTTCTGGTCCCTGGTCCCTGGTCCCTGGTCCCTGGTCCCTGGTCCCTGGCCCCCAACAGCTTCAACCCAGCCCCGCCTGCAGCTGCGCGGCGACAAACTCGTCGAGATCGCCGTCAAGCACCTTCTGCGTATCAGAGCGTTCCACCCCGGTGCGCAAATCCTTGATGCGCGACTGGTCCAGCACGTAGTTGCGGATCTGGCTACCCCAGCCGATGTCGGCTTTTTCGTCTTCCTGCGCCTGCGATTTTTCCCGCTGTTTTTGCAGCTCCAGCTCGTAGAGCTTGGCGCGCAGCTGGCCCATGGCGCGATCCTTGTTGCGATGCTGCGAACGATCGGTCTGACACTGGACCACGATGCCGGTCGGCTCATGGGTGATGCGCACGGCCGACTCGGTGCGGTTGACGTGCTGGCCGCCGGCACCGGAAGCCCGATAGACGTCGATGCGCAAGTCCGAGGGGTCGATATCGATCTCGATGTTTTCGTCAACTTCCGGCGAGACGAAGACGCTGGCAAACGAAGTATGACGGCGGTTACCCGAGTCGAAGGGGGACTTGCGCACCAGGCGATGCACCCCGGTTTCGGTGCGGCACCAGCCGAACGCGTATTCGCCCTCGAGCCGAATGGTCGCGCTCTTGATGCCGGCCACATCGCCGGCCGAAACCTCGATCAGCTCGCTGCTCCAGCCGCGCTGCTCGGCCCAGCGCAGATACATGCGCAGCAGCATTTCCGCCCAGTCCTGCGCCTCGGTGCCGCCGGAGCCGGCCTGGATATCGATAAAGCAGGGGCGATTGTCCATCTCGCCGGAAAACATGCGCTGGAACTCGAGGTCGGCGACGCGCCTCTCCAGCGCCTGTAGATCCCTCGCCACGCTGTCAAAGGTTTCCTGGTCTTCTTCCAGAATCGCCAGTTCCAGCAGCTCGGCGGCATCGGGCAGACCATCGATCACGGCGCGCTGCGCCGCAACCGATCGGTCAAGCTCGGCGCGTTCCTTGCCCAGCGCCTGGGCCTGTTCCGGGTTTTCCCAGACCGAGGGGTCTTCCAGTTCGCGGGTAACTTCTTCCAGACGTTCTACTTTGCCATCGAAGTCAAAGATACCCCCTAAGCGCAGCAACGCGGCGCTCCAGATCGTCGAGCAAATTCTTGGCGGCAGTCTGTTCCATGGTTATCTTCGAACTCGGTCGGGCAACCCGTTATTGTAAGCCGATAGCGATGAGTCTGGCCGCGGCGAGCAAGGTTCATCCGGCTGCGCGCTGCAATTTGCTAATGTCCGGGCTTCACAGGAGCGAATTCACACCATGAGCGACAAATCTGCTTTCACCGCAGCACTCCGGCGGCTCGATTCGGCGGCTGAACTGGTCGAGATTACCGACGAGACCTTCATCCGCCTGCGCCACCCGAGAGCCGTCTTGACCGTTGCCGTGCCCCTGCGGCGCGACGACGGCAGCTTGGAGATGTATACCGCTCACCGCGTACACCACAACGAATTACGCGGCCCGGGCAAGGGCGGTTTGCGCTACCACCCCGACGTCACGGTCGATGAATGCAAGGCGCTCGCTTTCTGGATGACCTGCACATGCGCAGTGATGGATTTGCCCTACGGCGGCGCCAAGGGGGGCGTGGCGGTCGACCCAAAGACGCTGTCGCAGCTTGAGCTGGAGCGACTGAGTCGCGGTCTGATTCGGCGGATCGCCGACTTCATTGGCCCGCAGATGGACATCCCGGCGCCCGATGTCTATACCAACGAACGAATCATGGGCTGGATGATGGATGAGTACGCGCATGTCGTGCGCCGTCATGAGCCGGCCGTGATCACCGGCAAACCGCTTGCGCTGGGCGGCAGCGAAGGGCGCAGCGATGCAACGGCCAGAGGCGGCTTCGTTTGCATCAACAAGCTGGCCGATGAATTGGACTGGAAACCGGAGAAAACCACGGTCGCCATCCAGGGCTTCGGCAATGCCGGACAAAACATCGCCCGCCTGCTCGCCGATGCCGGCTACCGGGTTGTTGCCGTCGGCGATTCCAGCGGCGCGATTTATTCCGAAGACGGATTCAACGTGGCCAGTCTGATCCAGGCCAAAAACGAGACCCGCAAGGTCAAGGCCGTCTACTGCGACGGATCGGTCTGTGATCAGGTCGATGCCAAACAGATTTCCAACGGCGAACTGCTGGAGCTCGACGTCGACATTCTGATTCCGGCCGCCATGGAGGACGTGATCACCACCGAAAATGCCGGCAACATCAAGGCGCGCACCATTCTCGAGCTGGCCAACGGCCCGATCACCTCCGATGCCGACGATATTCTCGATGCTGCCGGAATCACCGTGATCCCGGATATCTTGGCCAACGCCGGCGGTGTGACGGTGAGCTACTACGAATGGGTGCAGAACCGCAGCGGCGATTACTGGAGTGCCGAAGTCGTGCAACAGCGCCTTGAAAACCGGATGAGTTATCAATTCGACCAGGTCAAGGGGCTGGCCGACGAACACGAAGTATCCTTGCGCGTCGGGGCCTATGCCCTGGCCCTGAAGCGCCTGGGCGAGGCGGCCGAAGCGGCCGGCACACGGGATTTGTTCAACGGCAAGGACTGAAGGGCTTCATTTGCTACCTATACGGCTGCTCTAATATGGAGCCCGTTCTGATGACCGAATTCCGGGGAGTCAACCGATGAAAATCCTAATCACCGGCGGCAGTGGTTTTGTCGGCCAGCTGCTTTGCCAACGCCTGATCGAGTCGGGCCACCAGCCGCTGGTGGTGTCCCGGTCTCCGGAAAAAGCGGCCAAAGTGCTGCCCGAGTCGACCGAGGTTCGCGCGAGCGTCCGGGACTTCGCCGCCGATTCGCCGGAAGCCATCGTCAACCTGGCCGGCGAACCGATTGCCGAGGGCCGCTGGACGGAGGCGAAGAAAAAAGCGCTGGTCGATTCCCGGGTCAATATCACCCGTGAGCTGGTCGAATTCTGCTCCAGCCAGGACCAGCCGCCGGCCGTGATGGTGTCTGCCTCGGCGATGGGCTATTACGGCGACCAGGGTGACCGCGACGTTACCGAAGAGACCGAACCCCACGACGAGTTCGCTCATCAGCTTTGCAGGCGCTGGGAAGCGGAAGCACAGAAAGCCGAGGAATTCGGCGTGCGCGTGGCCATCCTGCGCATCGGCCTGGTGCTCGACGCCGGCGGCGGCATGCTGGCCAAGACCACGACGCCGTTCAAGCTGGGCCTGGGCGGCAAGCTCGGCGACGGACGCCAGTACATGCCCTGGATTCATCGCGAGGACATGGTCGGGATGATCCTGTTCCTGCTCCAGAATGAAGAACTGTCCGGACCCTTCAACGCCTCGGCACCGAACCCCGTGACCAACGCGGAATTCACTCGCGAGCTGGGCCGCGCGCTGAAAAGGCCCACCGTGCTGCCCGCCCCCGCCCCGGCGCTGAAGCTGGTATTCGGGGAAATGTCGCGGCTGCTGCTGACCGGCGCTAAAATGCTGCCGGCCCGCATGGAAGAGGCCGGGTTCAAGTTCAGGTACCGCGAACTGGACCAGGCTCTGGCCGCCATTTTCCGCTCGTAGTTCGGGGGACCGGTCATGCTGACGCTCAACGAGGCGCTGTTCATCCTGGTCATGAGCATTCCCTTCCTGCTCATCCCCACGGCGATCGGGTATTACCGCAGGCATCCCCGGCTCGGTGCACTGGCCGCCCTCAATATCCTGGGACTGGTGTTCTTCGGCATCGGCTGGATACTCGCCCTGATCTGGGCCGTCACCGAGCCACAATCCCCAAGCGATCGGGCCCAACCATGATTCAGCGCTAACTTCAGCACTTTTCCTCACGCAGAGGCGGTGAGACGCAGTGTTCGCAGAGGAAGAAGCAAAATAGAGAGCCGGCCGGACCTTTATAGCCTGCTGCTGGCTTCCATCCACTCTCGTTTTTCTCTGCGAACCCTACGTCCCTGCGTGAGCTTATCCCGCATCGAGACAAAGCGACTCAAGCGGCGTGGCCAGGGGCGCGGAAGCCCTGTTCGCGCAGGCGGCTGATCTGGTCGCGCAGGGATGCGGCTTCCTCGAACTCGAGATTTTCTGCGGCCTTGAACATGGCCTTTTCCAGCCGCGCGATCTCCTTGGCCGCCTGTTCAGGCGAGTGCACTTCCGGCACGTAATCGGCGCGCTTTTCCGCTGCCTTGCGCGCGGGCTTTTTGCGCCCGGGCGCCTGGTGCGCGTCGGCCATGATGTCGGCGATGTTCTTGACGATGGTCTGCGGCGTGATGCCCTCGGCCTTGTTGTGGGCAATCTGCTTGGCCCGTCGGCGTTCGGTTTCGTCAATGGCCCGCCGCATGGAGTCGGTCACGTGGTCGGCATACAGAATGGCCTTGCCGCGCACGTTGCGGGCGGCCCGTCCAATCGTCTGGATCAGCGAACCCTCCGAGCGCAGGAAACCCTCCTTGTCGGCGTCCAGGATGGCCACCAGGGAAACTTCTGGTAAATCAAGCCCCTCGCGCAGCAAGTTAATGCCAACCAGCACATCGAAAGTGCCCAAACGCAGGTCACGGATAATCTCCACGCGCTCGACGGTGTCGATGTCGGAGTGCAGATAGCGCACCCGCACTTCGTGCTCGCTCAGATACTCGGTCAGGTTCTCGGCCATGCGTTTGGTCAGCGTGGTCACCAGAACACGATCACCCTGCCCGACCCGATCGCGGATTTCGGACAGCAGATCGTCGACCTGGCTGGCCACCGGTCGGATATCGACCTCGGGATCGACCAGGCCGGTCGGCCGCACCACCTGCTCGGCGACCACCGGTGAGCGCTCCAGCTCCCACTGACGCGGCGTGGCCGAGACCAGGATCATCTGCGGCGTACGCTCCTCGAACTCCTCGAAACGCAAGGGTCGATTGTCCAGCGCCGACGGCAGGCGGAAGCCGAACTCGACCAGGGTTTCTTTCCTGGCCCGGTCGCCGCGATACATCCCGCCAATCTGTGGGATGGTGACGTGGGATTCGTCGGCAATCAGAATGGCGTCGCGCGGCAGGTAATCGAACAGGGTCGGCGGCGCCTCACCCGGCTGACGCCCGGTCAGATGCCGGGAGTAATTTTCGATGCCCTGGCAGTAGCCCAGCTCCATCATCATCTCAAGGTCGAACTGGGTACGCTGCTTGATACGCTGGGCTTCCAGCAGCTTGCCCGCTTTTTCCAGCTGCGGCAGGCGTTCGGCCAACTCGGCCTTGATCGCCTCGGCGGCATCGAGCACGACCTGGCGCGGCGTGACGTAATGCGTTTTCGGGAAGATCGTCAGTTCGTCAAGCTTGTTGCGGATTTCGCCGGTCAGCGGATCGAAGTAGCTGATGCGTTCGACCTCGTCGTCGAACAGTTCGACCCGCACGGCCTCGATCTCCGAATCGCCGGGAAAGATGTCGATCACTTCGCCGCGCACGCGGTAGGTTCCGCGCCGGAGCTCGAAGTCGTTACGCGCGTACTGCATTTCGGCCAGGCGACGCAGGATCTGGCGCTGGCTCATTTGCTCGCCAACCTGCAGCGGCAAGGTCATCTTGAGAAAAGCGCTGGGATCACCCAGACCGTAAATTGCCGAGACCGTGGCCACAATCAGGCTGTCCCGCCGCTCGAGCAGGGCCTTGGTTGCCGACAGGCGCATCTGCTCGATGTGCTCGTTGATCGACGCGTCCTTTTCGATGAAAGTATCGGTCGACGGCACGTAGGCTTCCGGCTGGTAGTAATCGTAATAGGAAACAAAATACTCGACCGCATTGTCGGGGAAGAACGACTTGAATTCCCCGTACAACTGGGCCGCCAGCGTCTTGTTGGGCGCCATCACCAGCGCCGGGCGCTG
>CAZUTZ010000086.1:0-9436 GCA_964623655.1 uncultured Wenzhouxiangella sp. | reverse complement strand
AAGCCATCGCCCGCAATCTGCGCTTCATGGCTCGCCTGCCGGTACCCGTCATCTGTAACGTTGTCGGCGAAGGCGGCTCAGGCGGCGCGCTGGCGATCGGCGTCGGTGATCGCACCAACATGCTGCAGTACGGCATCTACAGCGTGATTTCACCGGAAGGATGCGCGTCGATTTTGTGGAAGGACGCCGAGCGTGCCGAACTGGCGGCCGAAGCCCTGGGGCTGACGGCCCACAAGCTCAAGGAGCTGGGACTGATTGACAAAGTCATCAAGGAGCCGCCCGGCGGGGCCCACCGCAACCCGCACGATGTCGCCCTGCGGCTCAAGGAGACGATCATTGCGCAAGTCAACGTATTGAGTCGCAAACCGGCCGAAGAGCTGCTTGAAGACCGCTTTGAGCGGCTTGCGGCACTCGGCGCCTTCGACCGCAACACCTGACGCCTTCCATATTCATGCCTGCAGACACGCTGGACCCGCCGCTGGACGAATTACCCGGAGCGGCCAGTGTCGTTGTTGCCTTCAGCGGCGGTGGTGATTCGGTGTGTCTGCTCCACCGGGTTCACGGTCTGACCCAAAGCCGCGGTCTCATTGCCGTTCATGTCGATCACGGCCTGGATCACGGCAGCGCCAAACGCGCTGATCGAGCCCTTGAGTTGGCGGCCGGCATGGGCGTGGATTGCCGCGTCGAGCGGATCAAGGTCCGACGCTCAGGCTCCCTGGAAGCCAACGCCCGCGAGTCACGCTATGCCGCCCTGGCCCGGCACATTCCGGCCGACGGGGTGTTGTTGACCGCACACCATGCCGATGACCTGGCCGAAACCATGATTCTGCGCCTGCTGCGCGGGGCCGGCATTGCCGGACTGGGCGGCATCCCGCGACAGCGCCGCTTCGCCGGCGGCTGGCTGGTCCGGCCGCTGCTCAACTGGAATCGCGCCGCCATCGACCGCTATCTGGAAAAACATCAGCTGGACCGGATCAGCGATCCGGCCAATGATTTGCCGACGCTGGACCGCAACTTCATCCGTCACGAAGTTCTGCCCTTGCTGAAAACCCGGTTTTCCGGCGCGGTCGGCGCGATCAACCGCAGCGCCGAATTGCATCGCGCGGCGGTTCACAGTCTCAATCAGCTCGCGGCGGCGGATCTGGCCCGGGCTCAGACCGACCCTGGTCGGATCGAGTTTGCCAGCCTGGCCAAGCTGGATCGTTTCAGACGCTCCGAAGCCGTGCGCTTGTGGTGCATCCAGCGCGGCGTCGCGCCGCCGCCCGGAACCCGGCTCGACGAATTCCTGCGCCAGGCCGAAACCTGCGCCGCCGACCGAATGCCCAGACTGGAGTGGGACCACTCATGCATGAGGTGCTGGGCCGGCGGGTTGTGGATGGAAATCGACCGCCCGACCCCAGCCGGCGGTTGGCAGCGGGATTGGGACGGCAGGCAGGGGCTTGATCTGCCCCAGCCTGCCGGGCGCCTCGAGCTCGCCGGAGCCAACCGCCGCCCGCTGACCGGACTGAGCGTTGAGGCGGGTCGAAACGGAGAGAAGATCCAGCTTGTTCCGACTACTGGTCGCCGACGGGTCAAAAATCTGATGCAGGAACACCGCGTCCCGCCGTGGCAGCGCACGCTATGGCCAAGACTTTATCAAGATGGGCGCCTGGTGGCCGTCGGCGATGTGTGGCTGGATCATGCTTTCGCCCAGCGGTTGAGCGATCGCGGCCAGCGCCTGGTCTGGCACACCGGCCTGGTCCGGCCGACGTTCGATTGATCGAAAATACGCCGAGGGATTGAACGCAGGTCATTTACCATCGAGCCATGAGCAAGAAAAAATCCGAAACCGCAGAAACCAGTCCCGATTTCGAAAGTGCGATCAAGGAACTGGAGAGCCTGGTTGAGCAACTGGAAAACGGTGAGCTGACGCTGGCTGACTCTCTCCATCGCTTCGAGCGCGGTGTGGCGCTGAGTCGCGAATGTCACGATCTGCTTGAGCAGGCGCGGCTCAAAGTGACGCAGTTGAGCGAAAACCAGGATCAATCGAACGGCGAGGATTCTGACCGAAGCCTGGCAGATTGAGCTCGCTAACTCACTATTTTTCTGAAGGTCAGATTGATGCGGGGCTCGGCGATGCGCAGCGCCTTCGGTAATTGATGCTGCCAGTGGTGCTGCAAGTCCCCCGACATCACCAGCAAACTGCCTGAGTCCAGCCGAAACTCGTGCCTGGGTTCGCGCGGTGGCCGGCGCGGACGCAGCAGAAACCGACGCTGAGCACCCAGGCTGATCGAGGCGATGGTCGGGTCAGGGCCCAGCTCAGCTTCGTTGTCGGCGTGCCAGCCCATGTAGTCGCGCCCGTCGCGATAGAGATTGCAAAGCACCGAGTTGAATGCCACGCCGAGGGCAGTCTCCAAACGTCCCCGGAGGCTTTCCAGTTGCGCAGGCCAGCCGCGACCCTGGAGACGAAGCCCGGTATAGGTGTAGCTGACGTCGGGATCGGCATGAAAATCAACCAGACGCGGTTGCTCGACCCAGCGCCCGAACATTCGCACCGGCAGTTGACGCCACTGCAATCCGTCCAGCAGGTCGGCGTACAGGGTCGAGGCAACGGAAGTCTCCAGCCAGGCCGGCCAATAGCGAACTTTTCCGCCCGGCGCCAGCTCCAAGTCCCGAAATTGCTGATCTGAAAACAAGGACAGCGTGTCAATCACTGAATCACATGCAAGCGGCATTCATCTGCTATTCTCCGCTACGCTCGTGATGCTTTTGGTTAAATGGAATGGAGGTTGAACCACGATGAAAGCTTGTTCTCGTAGAAATCTTTTCAAAATCGCCGGCGCGGGTTCGCTGGCCCTGTTGCTGCCTGCAATGACCAAGATGACGGCCGGCACCGCGTGGGCGCGCGAAGACGATATCCTGGACCCCGAAAGCTCGCAGGCGCAGGCTCTCGGCTATGTCCACCACTATGATGATGTCGATACTGACCGTTTCCCGCGGTTTGAAGAAGGCCAGATCTGCGGTAATTGCCAGCTCGCCCAGGGTGACCTGGAAGCCGACTGGATGGGTTGCAGCATCTTCCCGGGCAAGCAGGTTGCACGCGAAGGCTGGTGCAGCGCCTGGGTTGCCAAGCGCGGCTGATCTTGCAGTTCAAGCCATTTTCAAGGGCCGGCTTGTAGCCGGCCTTTTTTATGGTTCCAGTCTGGCTTTCTCATCTGGCGCGGGTCAGCAGCCACCAGGCCAGCAGCGCCAGCACCAGCGGCGGCCCCAGCGCGACTGGAATGGTCGGCCAATGCAGAACCAGACCCAGGTAGGAAGTCAATTCGGCCAGCAGCTGGAACCCCAGCCCCAGGCCCATCGCAGCCACCAGTCGCACGCTCACGGCGCGGCTTTTCAGCGGCACCGCCGAAGTGGCCATGGCCGCCAGCACCATGCCGAGGCAGGCCAGCGGCAAGGCCAGCCGCCGCCAAAGCACCATTTCGACCTCGGCGAAATCCTGGCCGCGCGCTTTCAGGCCGGCCACGTAGGCCCAAAGGTCGGTCAGCGCCAGGCTGGCGGGTGGGTTCAGCAGCAATTCAAGCTGCCGTGCCGACAGGAATGAATCCCATCTCAGGCTGTCAAGCTGGCTTTCGGGGGGATCGGCCTCGTCGCTGAAATCACGCAGCCGGACATTTTCCAGGCGCCAGCTGCCGTCGCTGTCAACGATGGCCGATTCGGCTCTCACATGCTGCTCCAGTGCGCCGGAGGGCGAAAACCGATACAGGTTGATCCCGGTAGGTATTCGCCCGAGGCGCAGATCAGCCACGTTGAGAAACTCGTCTTCGTGTCGAACCCACAAGCCGTGGGTCGGATGCCAGAGGCCTTGATCTCCCAGCGTCGCCCCGACCAAACGGTCAGGTCCCTGCTGGATCATCGGCGTCACCCACTGCAGTGCGGCCAGCGCCATCACCGCGATCAGCAATCCCGGCACCAGGGCGATGGCGGTCAAGCGCCAGATCGACATTCCGGCCGCTCGCATCACCGTCATCTCGCTGCGAGCCTGCAAACCTCCCATGGCCGCTGCGGTCGCCAGGACTGCAATCACCGGCAGCAGATCAATCAGACCCTCGGGCACCACCTGCAGTGCGCTGATGACAACCCCGACCAGGCCCATAGCGCCGTCCACGCCGCGCTCGAGAAACTGCAGGGCCTCAAGCAGCCAAAGCAGGGCCCCGATCGCCAGCGCCGATGCCAGATAAGCGGCGGACAAACGAGCGATGATGTACTCGGCCAGAATTCTCACAACGGCGCTCCCGGACCGCGCTGGACCAGCCAGTAGCGCACCGCCAAAGCGACCATAGCCAGACCGGGCGCCAGAAAAGCACCCGGCCAAAAGGCCAGATCACCCTGCTCGATCCAGTTGATCAACACACCCAGCACGCTGAAATAAATCGTCGCTGCCAGCGTTGCCGACAGCACGCGGGCCGATTGCCCCAGGCGCGGGTTGATTCGGCTGAGCGCAATTCCGGCCAGGGCCAGCGCAATCACCGAGGCCGGAGCAACCAGCCGCCACTGCAACTCCGCGACCTCGATCGGGTCGGCGGTCGACCACAGTTCACGCATGCTCATGGCCCGACGCAGCTGCTCGCGTGGCGGCGGCGGTCGCGCTTCCAGGAGCAGATCGAAGCGATCGAATCGGGCGACGGTATCAGGCTCGTCGCCGTCGATCATGGTGTAGCTGCGAACATCGCCCTCGAAAATCAGGCGCAGCGCGCCGTCGCCGGCAGGCTCCTGGGTCAGCCGCCGGGCGCGCATCAGGCCGCTGAATTCGTCGGCACGCTGGCGCACCATGACGTGATCCAGCCCACCCGCGCTGCGGCCCTCGGCATAGATCAGCCACTGGTCGTCTCCAACCTGAAACCGCCCGGGTTCGATACGCTCCAGATCCAGCTCGGCGGCGAGCCCCCGTTCAAGGTCGTATAAAACCGCGTAAGCCCAGGGCCGAAACAGCATGGAAGCGGCTGCCACGAGCAGCGCCAGCAAAACGACCCAGATCAGCAGCGCCAGGACAACCCGCCGACGCCCGGCGCCGACTGCCGCCAGGGCGGTAATCTCATGGGCCGCCTGCAATCTGCCCAGCCCCACCACCAGGCCCAGCAACAGGGAGATGGGAATCAGAACGTCGAGAAAAAGACCCAGGCGCAGCCCCGCCATGCGCAGAACCACATCCATGGGCAGGTTTTCAAGCGCGGCACTGGCCAAAAGCTGGCTGGCGTAAAACACCAGCACGACCACGATCAGGAAAGAAAAAATCCCGGCCACCGGGCGCAGCATTTCCCGAGCCAGATAGCGCTTGATCAGCATGGACCGTCGCCCTGCTCGGCCAGAACCGACTCGACCAGCCGCAAATCCTCGACGCTGTCCACATCAACCGCACTCAGGGGATCGCTGATCCTGACCGGCATGATCTCGATATTCAGGCGCCGCGAAAGCGCGCGAAAAGCGCTCGCCAGAGTGAGTTGCCCCAGCATGTACCGCGACAGATTGCCCAGACCCAGCAGACTGACGATCCGCCAGGGCCGTTTACGCTGCTGCTCCACGCCCTGCCAGATCAACAGCAGACGCTCGGCCTCCGGCGAGCGCAGCACGAAAAGGTTGGTGCCGCAGATCGAACCGTCGCTGAAACGATAGCGCGTGCGGCGGCTACCCGGGAAACGCTCCATGACGCTCGCCCAGTCGACCACGCCAACCATGACTGCAGCTCGTGGATGGTCCGCCGCGGCAGTCAGCATTTCATCCAGCCAGGCCGGATCCAGCAGCGCGTGATCTGCCGTCAGCAGAAGTCGGGTCGGACTCTGCGCTGCCGCCAGCCCGGCGCGAACGCTAGCACTCACGGAAGACTCGGGCGCCACCCAGGTAACAGTAGTAGAGGACTCAAGGTCGGCGTCCGCCAGCGCTGAGCGATAGTCATTGTGCTGCGGTGCAACCACGATCAGGCGCCCCAGATTCGGCCATCGCGCCAGCGCCCGTCCAACCCGGGACAGCAGGGGCGAGCCGGCGGCTGGCACCAGGGCTTTGCCGGAGACACCGGTGGCGGTGAGCAGCGGGTCTGCGGCGCCGCGATCACCGGCCAGGAGAATGACGTCGACGCGTTCGGTCATTTCTGGCCCGCATGAACCTCGTCCAGCGCCTTGCCGTATAACCGGTAGCGCTTGTACAACTGCCCGCCCATGGCTTCGATCATCGAGTTCATGCCCCGATTGCTTTCGAGAATCCAGGACACTTCAACCCGATCAATGCCGTCGGCCTGCAGGGCACGACGCACCTGGTCGATCATGGCAAAGCTGATGGCCGCGCTCAGCGCGCCGCGCTGGTATGAACGGCGCACGCCCATCAGCGGAACGCGGGCCGAACGGGCGCGGCCTCTGGCCAGACGCCAAAGCAGCCTGGCCCATCCAGCCGGGAACAAGCGCCCGTCCAGATCGGCGATCAGTTCGTTCAGATTCGGCAAAGCCACAATGAAACCTGCCGCTTTCCCGTCAATCTCGGCAATGGCGGTATAAGACGGCTTGAGGATCTTGCGCATTTCCCTGCCCATGTAGCGAAATTCCGCCTCGGTGGCCGGCACGAATCCCCAGTTGGCGGCCCAGGCGTCGTTGAACAGATCGCGCAGCAATTCGATTTCCTGCTGGAAGCGGGAAAAATCCAGCGGTCTCATGCCAATACGACCGCGATTCCTCTGCAGCAAGCGCTGCATGGCCGGCGGCGCCTGGAAGTCCGGCGGCAATAAATAAGCCAGCAAATCCTGCTCCGGACGCATGCCGGCCGCTTCTATCAGATCCCGATAATAAACGGGGGCATGTCCCATCATCAGCATCGGCGGACTGTCATGGCCTTCAACCAGAAGGCCGCAGGACTGGTTGATGCCCAGATCATACGGCCCGCGCAAATGCCGGCAGCCGCGTGCGGCCACCCAGCGGCCGGCGCTGCTGAGCAACTGGACGGCTAGCGACGGATCGTTGATGCACTCGAACTGGCCGAAATAGCCCACGCGCGAACCCCCGATGCGCGGCTCCAGATCATCAACCTGGGCGCTGATCCGCCCGACTGTCCATCCATTGCGCCGCGCGACAAAGGCCTGGGCGCGGGCATGTTCGAACCATGGATTGCGCTTTGCCCACAATGACTTGCGCTCGAGATGCAAAGACTTGATCCAGCACGGATCGTCAGCCTGAATCTGGTCCGGCAGGCCGTAGAACTGTCGCCAGTCGCGCCGGCTGCGAACCGGCTCAATGCTGACAAGACCACTCATGAATGCTAAAAAATTCCTACAATGGGGCGATGGATCAATGTAACCGGAAATTCACGGAGCGTCGTACCAGGCTGCGACAGGGGACTCAAGCGTGAATGTTTCCTTTACATGAGCGTCGATTTATAATGACAGGTTTAGCTGGCCCAGTAATTATCCAGTCAATGAGCCAGATTGAACAAGAGAGGGAATCCAAACCAGCCATGCTGCAGCCGACCCCGACGGAGAACTCGCTGCCGCTCAAAACCTCGGGGTATCGCAGTCTGGCCGACGCGCTGGACTACGCTGCCCAGGGCACGACCGGTTGCAACTTTTACAATGGCCGCGGTGAACTGACCCGGGTCGTAAGCTACTCCGAGCTCCGCCAAAATGCGCATGAGCTGGCGCACCGACTGCACGGCCTCGGCCTGGAACGCGGCACGACCATCGCCCTGGTTGCCGACACCGATCCGGATTTCCTGATCTTCTTTTTCGCTTGCCAGTATGCGGGGCTGGTGCCCGTGCCATTGCCGGCGGCGGTGCATCTGGGCGGGCGAAATGCCTTCGTAGAGCATCTGCGTGCGATGTTGATCGACTGCCGGGCGCAGGCGGCCTTCGCCCCTGAAAGTTTCGCCGGCTTCCTGGCCGAGGCGGCTGAAGATCTGGATCTGAAGGTTTTTGGCAGCATCGAGACGTTTCGTGCGCTGCCGCCAAGCAGTGATCTGCCGGAGCCGCCGGAGCCCTCGGAACTGGCTTATCTGCAGTACACCTCGGGCAGTACCCGCTTCCCCAGGGGAACGATGATCACTCAGGCGGCCGTCCTGCATAATCTGGCCGGCATCCTGCAGTACGGCGTGCAGATCAGGCGCGGTGACCGTTTCATGTCGTGGCTGCCCTTCTACCACGACATGGGACTGGTGGGACTGATTCTGGGTCCGGTGGTCTCGCAGCTTTCCGTCGACTACCTGGGCACGCGCGAGTTCGCCATGCGGCCGCGCCTGTGGCTGACGCTGATGTCGCGCAATCGTTCGACCATTTCATTCAGCCCGCCGTTCGGCTACGCCCTGTGCGCACGTCGCTTGCGCGACAGCGACCTGGCCGGCTACGAATTGTCGGCCTGGCGTGTTGCCGGCGTTGGCGCCGAGATGGTGCGGGCCCCGTGGCTGCATCGCTTCGCGGAAACCCTGGCGCCGGCCGGATTCAGCGCCGGGTCGTTTCTGCCCTGCTACGGCATGGCCGAGTGCTCCCTGGCGGTGAGCTTTGCGCCCTTGGGCCAGGGCTTGGACAGCGAGTGGCTGGACGCCGATCAACTGGCCGAAAATCGCATCGCGGTTTTGCTCGACGGCCCGGAATCGTCCGCGGCCAATCGGGTCACTGAATTCGTCAACTGTGGCCGCCCCTTGCCCGACTACGAGGTGCAGATTCGCACCGAAGAGGGTCGGTTGGCCGCCGAACGCGAATGCGGCACCATCTTCCTGCGCGGCAAAAGCATCATGAACGGCTACGCCAACAATCCGGAAGCCAGCAGTGAAGCCCTGTCCGGGGACGGCTGGCTGAACACCGGCGACATCGGCTATCGTGCCGGCGATTCCCTGTTCATTACCGGCAGGGCCAAGGATTTGCTGATCATCAACGGCCGCAATATCTGGCCGCAGGATCTCGAATACGTCGCCGAGCAGCAGCCCGAGGTTCGGCCGGAGGACGCTTCCGCTTTTGCCATACCGGCCGAAGACGGTACCGACCTCGCGGTCCTGGTTGTGCAGTGCCGCGAACAGGACAGCTTTCGCCAGGCTGATCTGGTTGAGCGTCTGAAGCAGCGCATTCAGACCGAATTCGGCATTGCCTGCCTGATCGAGCTGGTGCCGCTGCATACCTTGCCGCGAACCTCTTCCGGCAAACTCTCCCGCAGTGGCGCGCGCCTTGATTTCCTGAAGCGCAACGGCCTGGAAGACCGCCCGGTGCTCACCCAGGAGCTGGTCAACCGCACGCCCCATACCGAAGCTGTTGACGATCGCGAAAGCTGAGAACGATCGCCCGGGCAAGGTTGCGCTGACCGGAGCCACTGGCTTTGTCGGTCAGGCAACCTTGCAAGCCCTGCTGCAGGCCGGTTATCCCGTCAACGCCCTGGTCCGCCCGTGCAAGACGCTGGACGCGCTTCCCAGGCTGACACGGGTGCCCGGTTCACGCGAC
>CAZUTZ010000085.1:0-9451 GCA_964623655.1 uncultured Wenzhouxiangella sp. | reverse complement strand
TGATGAAATAGCAATGAACCGGGGTACCTTGTTCATGCCTCAACTGATGCGGCCGAGTTTTGACGCCGAACTGATCGAGCGTTACGGCGGGGAAGGCCCCCGATACACTTCTTATCCGACGGCCGTGCAGTTCAGCGAGCGGTTCCAGGCCGGCGAACTCTACGCGGCCATTGCCGAAAGCAACCAGCTTCCGATTCCGGCCGACCTGTCGGTCTATGTCCATGTGCCGTTCTGCTCCAGCCCCTGTTTTTATTGCGGCTGCAATCGCGTCATCACCCGCTCGAAGACCGCCGGCGATGAGTTTCTGACCACTCTGGCCGGAGAAATGGATCTGCTGGCGCCGCGCTTCGACACGGATCGCCAGGTCCGTCAAATCCACCTCGGCGGCGGTACACCGACTTTCCTGACCCTGGATCAGATCGAGCGGCTGATGGAGATGATCCGCGGTCACTTCCGACTTGCCGAAGACGCCGAAATTGGACTGGAAGTCGATCCGCGCACCGTCGAGCCCTGCGGCATCCGGCGCCTGCACGAAATCGGGTTCAACCGTATCTCGGTGGGCGTCCAGGATCTTGACCCGGCGGTCCAGAAAGCGGTCAACCGCGTCCACGACACCGCCACCGTCAGCGCCACCATCGGCGCGGCTCGGGCAGTGGGTTTTGATTCGATCAGCGTTGACCTGATCTATGGCCTGCCGATGCAGACCACTACCGGTTTTGCCGGCACGATCGAGACGATGCTGCAGCTCAAGCCGGACCGGCTGTCGCTGTTCAACTATGCCCATCTGCCGCATCTGTTCAAGGGCCAGCAGCGCATCGTCACCGAGCAGCTGCCGACGCCGTCGACCAAGCTGGCCATCTTCCGCAACACGCTCAGTCGCCTGCTGGATGCCGGCTACGAATTCATCGGCATGGATCACTTTGCCCTGCCCGGTGATTCCATGGTCAAGGCCAAATCCGACGGCAGCCTGGTGCGCAACTTCCAGGGTTATTCGACCCACGGCGGGCTGGATTTGATCAGCTTCGGGCCCAGCGCCATCAGCCAGATCGGCGACAGCTTCGCCCAGAACCACCGTCTGCTCTCCGAGTGGCGCGAGGCCATCGAAAGCGGTAAAGCGGCAACCGTGCGCGGTCTGACCCGAACCACCGACGACCGGCTCCGGGCCGAAATCATCGAACGCATCATGTGCACCGGACAACTGGTCTATCGCGATCTGGAGCGGTTTTTCCAGCTCCAGTTCCGCAGTTACTTTGCCGAGGAGATCCAGAACCTGGAGCCCCTGGCCGAAGACGGGCTGTTGGAGTGGACCAGTGAAGGTTTCCGGGTCAGGCCCGCCGGCCTGATGTTTCTGCGTGCCATCGCCAAGGTGTTTGACGGATACATCAGGCCCTCGACCGAACAGCGCGGACGCTTCTCCCGAATCGTTTAGAAAACCTCCCGCCAGGGCATTTCCATCTGGCCAGAAACTGGCGCCTGATCACTTGGCAGCTGGTACAGTATTGCTATAATCACGATCCGAGAGACGGACGGAGTTGCCCGTGGGTGAAAAGCCGACAGTGTCTGAAATCGGCCAGAAAGAAACGACTTGCGAGGACTGCTCGCTGTTCAACCTTTGTTTTGCTCACGATGTCTCCGCCGAAGACCGCGAAGAAATCAACAAGGTCCTGAAGCGCCAGCAGCCGATGGATCGCAGCGATCATCTGTTTCATGGCGGCCAGAATGCCAAGACCGTCTCGGTCGTCCGCTCCGGATCGGTGAAGGGCTACCAGCTCTCGCAGGACGGCGATGAAATCGTTTCCGGTTTCTATCTGCCCGGAGAAATTCTCGGGCTCGATGCCTTGTCGTCGGAAAAACACCCGGGCTTCGCGGTGGCGCTGGAAGACAGCCGAACCTGCGAAATTCCCTTCCGGGATTTCGTCAACATGCTCAAGACCAGTCCCAAGCTCAACCAGGTCATGCTGCGCTTGCTGTCTGAGGAAATGGCCGAAACGCGCGAACTGCTGCTGGTCGTCGGACGCCTGGACGCCCGCACGCGTGTCGCGCTTTTCCTCATGAGCATGTCCCGCCGTCTGGCTCGGCGCAACCAGGATCCGGACCAGTTCCGCCTGACGATGGACCGGCGCGACATCGCCAACTATCTCGGGCTGACCATCGAGACTGTGTCCCGGACGCTGAGCACCCTGCAGCGCGAGGACGTCATCGAAGTGCGCGGCAAGCTGGTGCGCGTTCTCGATCGACCGGCGCTGGAAGAAATGGCCATGCGCGTGGACGAAGTGGGTCGACGCCAGGCGACCGGCTGATTCCGCCGCCCGGCGTCTTCCACTCAGGCCAGGCCCCTCAGTCCTGCGGCATCCTTGTCGACCCAACGATCCGACTGAAAAACAGGGCGTTGGCAAACAGCCTTTCGCTGCCCACCCAATAGCCGCGAAACAGGTAGTCATCCGGCATTCTGACCACCACGCCGCGGCCGTGACGGGTCGCGCTCAAAGCCGGCGTGCCGGCAAGGCGTTCGCGATTGCGCTCGGATAGAAACCCCGAGGCCAGCACCTCGTCGGTGTACATGGCCACGGCCGTATAAGCATTGTCCGTACGCTGCAGGCGCTGCGTTCCGCGCCGCATCAGCACCAGATCGGAGCGCGAATAGCCGAACGCCAGCGGGTGCGTGATATCCAGCTCCACGGCCAGGGCGCTGCCGCCGATCAGCTCGCGGGCAAAATCGGTGCGGAAATCTTCGTAAGCCCGCCGCTCGGTCGGCTCTTCGGTCTCCTGCTCCTCGTCGGTCTCAACGAAATCCCAGTCCAGGTCCAGCGTCTCGACCCAGGCCGCGGCGCGGCGTCCGGCCAGCAGCGCGCCGCCGTCGAGGACAAACTCGCTGATCTGCTCGCCGACCGATTCCGGCAACTGGCCGTAGGCGCCGTCGGGCAGGATGAGGTGGGTATAGCCATTGAGCTGGACCCGTCCCAGACGCTGCCAGTCCAGCTGCGTCACGGGCTGTTCCAGCACCCGATCAAACCAGTGCCAGATATAGCCGGCATGCGTCGCCCGCATTCCCTGCCCCACCAGCATGGCCGGCCGCACGGGTTCCAGCACCGGCGCCGAGGGCGAGCCGAGGTCCAGCCCGGAAACCGCCAGGCCCTGATCCGTGGCCACGATCTCGGCGCCGAACTGCTGTGAAAGTTCGGCCAGGCGTTCGGCAACCGGATCGACCTCGTCGGGCTGCAGCCCGTGATGGATGATCAGGCTGCCGCGCACCAGCGCCCGCTCGCTGTCGTCATCGATCAGGCGTACGCGCGTCGGGCGAGTCAGCGTCTGGACGCGATAGTCTTCGGCCAGCAGGGCCGCCAGCACCGGGGCGGCGGCGTGCTGGTCCCACGGGATGATCCAGGCCAGCGCCTGATCGGCCAGCGCCGGCGGCTCGTGGGCCGGCGCCTGTTCCAGCGCTTCAGCGCTGGCCGGCGGGCGGCGCACGGTTTCCAGAGGCAAATTCCAGGCCATGCCCAGCGGCCAGGTCGACACGTCATAGAAGGTTTCCATGGGCAGATCGAGCACCGGATCGAGCACGGACTGCAAAAAGCGGAATTGGTCCTGCCCGGCCGGGATCAGCCACGCACTGCCCGGCGCGTGCTCGCGTCCGTCCACGCTGACCGTCTCGGTGACCGGCCGCACTTCGATGTCGTGCTGCACCAGCAGATGCACCAGGGATCTGGCGCGGATCGGATCGCCGTCGTCGCCGAGCAGCCAGCCGGCATGTCCTGCCGCATCTGCCTCGCGCCGGGCAGAGGCAAAAAACTCGGCCTGGTAGGTGACCAATTCATCGCGCAGGGCATGGCTGCCCTGCAGGGTGGACAGACTGGTGCGAACCTGATTGGCGATCGCTTCGGCATAGGTCCGGCGCCCGTAGACGGTGTCCTGCACATGACCGCGGGCGGAACCTTGTTCATACAGGATGCCGATGCCGCCGGTCAGGTCCGGAAAGGTCGAACCCTTGCCGGCGTAGTAGTCGTCGAAAGTCTCGCGGGTGTAGTAAGGCTCGCCGGCTTCGTCGAGCAGGCGCGCGTGGAATTCGGCGATTTTGCCCGTGAGCTCGAAATTGCGTTCGGGCGTGAGCGGATTGTTGCGCTCGGGCACACCGGGCTGGAAGAAGTAGCTGCTGTTGGATCCCATCTCGTGCCAATCGCCGAGCACGTGCGGCCGCCACTGGTGGTAGTGCGCCATGCGCGCCTGCGATTCGGGGTGAACCAGCGGTAGCCAGTCGCGATTGAGATCGAACCAGTAGGCATTGGTGCGGCCGCGCGGCCAGGCTTCGTGGTGCTCGCGGTCGTGCGGGTCCGCCGACGGGTGCCGGCCCCGATGCATGTTGACCCAGTGGGCAAAGCGATCGAGCCCATCCGGATTGAGCACCGGCTCGATGATGACCACCAGATCATCCAGCCAGCCGCGGACTTCGTCATTCTCGGCTGCGGCGAGGTACCAGGCCGTCATGACCGCGGCCGAGGCCGCCGAGGCCTCGTTGCCGTGCACGGCATAGCCGAGCCAGATCACGGCCGGCCCGTCGCCGTCGCGGCTGGCCCGGCGCCGGTCGGCGCGCAGGCCGTCGAGTTCGCCAAGCCGCTCGGGAGCCGCGAAAGTCAGCAGCTGAAGCGGGCGGCCCTCGTGGGTACGGCCAATCTGCTCGACGACCAGACGGTCGGAGGCAGAGGCCAGGTAGTCGAAATAAGCCACCATCTGGTCATGGCGCAGATGACGATCGCCCAGGTCAAACCCCAGGTATTCGGCCGGCGACTCAATCTCGGAGTGCGGCTCGAAGTCATCCGGGAGCCCAAGATGGGAGGCTCCCGAGGCCAGCGCGGGCAGGAGGAAGGCGAACGACAAAATCAAGCGAGGCAGCATATGGAACACGATTCATGACAGGGTTTGGAGGCGTTGGTAGGATAACCGGTCATGTGAATACACCGGAGATCCATCATGAAACTGCATTCGAACGATCTTCAGGATCAGCAGCCGATCCCGCCGCGATTTGCGTTCGGCAAGCTGGCCGACGATGCGCCCATGGCTTTGTCGGACAACGTATCGCCGCACCTGGCCTGGAGCGATGCACCTGAGGGCACCCAGTCTTTTGTCGTCCTGTGCATGGACCCCGATGTGCCGTCGATTGCCGACGACGTCAACCAGGAAGGCAAGGTGCTGCCTGCCGATATGCCTCGGGTCGATTTCTGTCATTGGGCCATGGTCGATGTGCCAACGGCGGTGACCGAGCTGGCGACCGGGAGCTGCGGCGAAGGCGTGGTCGCCGGCGGCAAAAAGCACCCGCCCGGGCCGGCCGGCACGCGCCAGGGTCTGAATGACTACACCTCTTTCATGGCCGGCGATCCGGAGATGGCCGGTCAGTATTTCGGCTATGACGGCCCCTGCCCGCCGTGGAACGACGAATTGCTGCACCGCTACGTCTTTACCGTGTACGCACTCGATACCGCCAAACTTGAGCTCCCGGAAACCTTTGGCGGTTCGGACGTGCTGGAAGCCATGCAGGGACGGATTCTCGCCCACGCCAGCCTGACCGGCACCTACACGCTCAACCCCAGGGTTGCGCAGTAAACTGCTCATAAATTGAGCTGCATGAGCAGCCGGTTGCATAAAAAACATGCAGCCGGCTTTCTTTTTGCGCCAAATCAGCCTGAAAACACGGGATTTTCGAGCTGGCACGCCTCATGCATTGATGGGTTCTGATTCAACACACCAACAATGCAAAAGGACACTAGCCGATCATGACCCCCCAAGAAATCATCAAGCGCATTCGCGACGAAGACATCGAGTTCGTTGACTTCCGTTTTGCCAACACGCTCGGCAAGGAGCAGCACGTCAGCGTACCCAGCTCGGCCGTTGACGAAGAGCTTTTGTCGGAAGGCAAGATGTTCGATGGATCGTCCATCATCGGCTGGAAAGGGATCAACGACTCCGACATGGTGCTGATGCCCGACTGCGAGGCCACGTTCATCGACCCCTTTGCCGACCAGAAAACGCTCAACGTCGCCTGCGACATTCTCGAGCCGGCCACGATGCAGGCTTACAGCCGTTGCCCGCGGTCGCTGGCCAAGCGCGCCGAGGCCTATCTGAAGGCCAGCGGCGTGGCCGACACGGCCTTCTTCGGCCCCGAGCCGGAATTTTTCGTGTTTGATTCGGTTCGCTTCGGCAACGACATCTCGGGAGCGTTTTTCGAGATTGATGCCGAAGAGGCCGCCTGGAACACCGCCAAGGAATACGAAGACGGCAACCACGGCCACCGCCCCCGAGTCAAGGGCGGCTATTTCCCCGTGCCACCGGTTGACGGCCTGAACGACCTGCGCGCGGCCATGTGCACGGCCCTGGAGGCCATCGGTATCCCGGTCGAGGTCCACCATCACGAAGTGGGCACCGCCGGCCAGTGCGAAATCGGCACCCGGTTCAATACGCTCACGCGCAAGGCCGACGAACTGCTGATGCTGAAGTATGTCGTGCAAAACGTCGCCCACGTTCATGGCCGCACCGCCACTTTCATGCCCAAGCCGCTGGTCGGCGACAACGGATCCGGCATGCACGTCCACCAGTCGATTTCCAAGGGTGGCACCAACCTGTTTGCCGGTGACGGCTATGGCGGCTTGAGCGAGACCGCCATGCACTATATCGGCGGCATCTTCAAGCACGCCCGCGCCATCAACGCCTTCGCCAACTCCACCACCAACAGCTACAAGCGTCTGGTGCCGGGCTTCGAAGCCCCGGTGCTGCTGGCCTACTCGGCGCGCAACCGCTCGGCCTCGTGCCGGGTGCCATGGGTATTCAGCGACAAGGCTCGCCGTATCGAGGTCCGCTTCGGCGATGCCTCCGGCAACCCCTACCTGACTTTTGCCGCCATGATGATGGCCGGCCTCGACGGCATCCTCAACAAGATCGATCCGGGCGCGCCGATGGACAAGGACCTCTACGATCTGCCGCCGGAGGAAGAACGCAATATTCCGCGCGTTTGTCATGCCCTGGACCAGGCCCTGGAGGCGCTGGATGCAGACCGCGACTTCCTCAAGGCCGGCGACGTGTTCTCCGACGATCTCATCGACGGCTACATCGACCTGAAAATGCAGGAAGTCACGCGGTTCCGCATGTCGACCCACCCGGTGGAATTCGACATGTATTACTCCTGCTGAAACCATGCGCTTGCAGTCAACCCGGAGTCGGCATCCCTGGATGTCGGCTCCGGGCCTGCCTTGATGAGCTCTGAAAGCGCTTTTCGTGCCGGATTTCCGGCTCGCTCAAAATTTGAGCAGCATTTCGCTTACACTCCGGAGGCAGACTCACTGCTGTAACCGGCCATGCGTATCGCGACCCCACGCTTTTTCATTTTCCTGCTTCTAACCCTGTCGCTGACCGCGCTTGGGTTTGAGACAGCCGCCGCGCAACCGATTTACAAAGTCGAGGACAGCGACGGCAACATCATTTACACGGACGAAAAACCCGAACCGGATGCCGAGCCGCTGGATCTGCCGGAACTCGGTGTACTCGGCGAAGAACCGGAAGCACTGGAGGACGCGCTGGAGGATCAGGCCGCGCTTGATCCGGCCATTGATCCGCTCACGCTGGTCATTTCCCAGCCCGCCGACGGGTCGCAGCTCAGCGATCACGGTGGGGGCGTAGGCGTGGTGCTGCACAGCAACATCGAACTGCCGCCCAGCGCTCAAATTGTTCTGTATATCAATGATGAACCGCAGGACCCGATCCGCCAGATGGGTGTCACCCTGACCGGGCTTGTGCCCGGGGACTATCGCCTGCACGCTGAAGTGCAGGCGCCCAGTGGCCGGGTGCTCGCCCAGACCGAGGAGGTGTCTTTCCTGCTCCGGGCACCCCCCAGACTGATTCCCGCGCAGTGAACGCGCCTTGCCTGGACAGCTTGCAGACCGGGCTGATCCGGGCCGCGCCGGACGGGCGAATCCTGTGGCTGAATGCGGCCGCCGCCGACCTGCTCGGCGCTTCCAGCAAAAGCCTGCTCGGGCAAAGTCTGGGCAGGATTGAACCCGAGCTGGCGCGCTGTGCCGCCCGCGTAGACCCGGTCCGTCCCACTTACCAGGCGCCTGAAGCCACCCTGGAAGGTCGCGGCTCCGTGGTCGATATCGTTCTCACCTGGCGTGAGCGCGACACCTTGATCGAGCTGCATCCAGTGACTGCGCGCCTGCGCCGCCGCCAGCTCGCCGATCGTGCCGACCAACAGCAGGCCATTCACATGCTCGCCAGGCAACTGGCCCATGAACTGCGTAATCCCCTGGCCGGCGTCCGCGCCGCGGCGCAGCTGATCGGCAACCAGAGCGACAAGCCCGGCGTCGCCCGCCATGCCGACATGATCCAGCGTGAGGTTGATCGGCTGACCCAACTGATTGAGCGCTTCACCACCGACGAAACCACCACCATGGCGCCGGTTGATTTGCACCAGGTCCTCGACGAATGCCTGGAGCTGGCGCGCGCCGAACGCCACGGTCGACTGAAAGTCAAGCGCGACTTCGACCCCAGTATTCCGCAGCTGCAGGCTGATCAAGGTCAGCTGCACCGACTGATTCTGAACCTGTTGCGCAATGCCGTGCAGGCCGAGGCGCGCCGCATTGCCCTGTCCACCCGAATCGAACACGAATCGCCGGTCATTGACCAGCCGGCCCGGCACGCCGTACGCATCGAGATTCGCGATGACGGCCGCGGCGTGCCCGAACACTTGCGCGAGCGCCTGTTTCTGCCGCTGGTGTCCGGGCGCGATCAGGGATCCGGCTTCGGCCTGGCTATCGCCCAGCAAATCGCCCGCGCGCACGGCGGACTGCTCGAATACCAGCCGCTGACCGGCGGCAGCGCCTTCATCCTGCGCCTGCCGCTGCTCGTCTCGCCCACAGATGCCGGAGACCTGGCCCGTGTCTGATCAGGTGTGGGTCATTGATGACGATCCGGGCATCCGCTACGTGCTGGAGGAGTATCTGCGCAGCGAAGGCCTGAGCCCGCGCATTTTCTCCTGCGGCGAGGAGCTGAGCCGGGCCTTTCGCCATCACGACCCCGATCTGGTGCTGGCCGACATTCGACTCGACGGCAGGGACGGGCTGGAATTGATGCAGGAGCTGCGCAAGTCGCGCCCGGATTTACCGGTCATCGTGATGACCGCCTATTCCGATCTCGACTACGCCGTGCGCGCCTTTCAGGGCGGCGCCTTCGAATTCGTGTCCAAACCGTTCGACCTCAACGAGCTCGGACGGCTCATCGGCAAGGCGCTGAAAAGTCAGCCCGGTACGGGCGAGGGTGATGCGCCCATCGACGGCCTGGTCGGCAACTGCCCCGCCTTTCAGGACATGATCCGGGTCATCGGCCGGCTTTCGGGCAGCGACATTCCGGTACTGATCACCGGCGAGACCGGCACCGGGAAAGAACTGGTCGCCCGCGCCCTGCACAATCACAG
>CAZUTZ010000084.1:0-9502 GCA_964623655.1 uncultured Wenzhouxiangella sp. | reverse complement strand
CAGAACCGGAGCCTGCGCGGCTTCCTCCATGACCTGATCGGGTGCGGCCATGTGGAGGGCGCGCCGCGTGTCGGGCGCTGCCTCGCGCTCAAGGTCGATCAACCACGGCGTCAGCTCCGGCAACTGCCCGCCCAGCGCCGGTTGACCCAGCGCGACCCGCAGGCGGGCATCCGTCCAGTCCTCGCCGGTGTTCTGGCGGATTTCAGCCTGCTGCACGATGTGCAGCCGCGCGTCTTCGGTGTCGAGCCGCCATTCGTAAAGCGACTGCCAGCCGGCATCGCCGACCAGGTAGCTCAGCTCGAGTTCGATCGAACCGGACTGCCCGGCGCTGACCGGCACTCGCATTTCCCGCGTATCTCGCGAGACGCGACCGAGATCGGCCAGCCGGCGCTGCAGACGCTCCAGTTCACGCTGCTGATCGGCGCGCTCGCCCTGGTGCGCCAGGCGCTGAGCCAGCACCTCTTCAGCCCGCGCACCGATCTGGTCCAGCGTCTCCAGCCGATCGCCTGCACTCTGACCGGCGTCCTCGTCGGCCACGGAAGCCAAAAGGCGCAGCTGCAGGCCGCGTGCTTCGATGCGGTTATCCAGGCCCTGTATTTTGGTTTCCAGGGCGCGTATTCGGGCTTCCAGATCCCGTGCGCGCGGGTCGACCCGCTCCGCGCCCCGCACGGTGCGCAGCTCGGTGCCGCCCAGCACCACACCGTCGCCGGAGTGGACGGCCAGCCTGATCGAGTCCGGCATGATCCTGAAGGGTAGATCGCCGATCCGTAACTCCTGCTCACCGGCCGAAACATCGAAGCTGATCAAGCGGACCACTTCGGCCCGATCCGGGTAGACCGTGACTTGCGCCACGCTGGCGGACGCCGCGTCACTGAATGGCAGCGCAAAAGCGAAAACAAGCAGCGAGGAAAGCAGTTTCACGAGCACATCTCCCATCGACAAGGTCCGACAGCCGGCATTGTCGCACCGCCTGCACGGCATGACGAGTGGGGCCACCGCACCTCCGCCAGAGGCCCCCTACTCCGTTTCGGGCTCCGGAACACGGTCAGCCTCATCGGCCTCATCGGCCTCATCGGAGTCCTCGTCGTTGTCGTCATTTTCGAGCACGTCATCGATGCCCGCTTCACCGGGCGCCTCGACGGGCACCGGCATGTCGTCAGTTTCCGGCGGCCGCGCACGCACATCATCGCCAAAGTAGCGCTGCATGCGCCGTTCGCGCGAGCGCTGATTTTCAAACTGGATTTCCAGTGTGAAGGTCAGGCGCCAATCCGCGCCCCGCTCTCCGGTATCGAAGTCCAGCGGCCAGGCACGCTCCGGCTGGATTTCGTAGAACAGCCACGGGCGGGCAAACTGACGCCGCAGGCGCAGGGCAACGAAATATTCTTCGGTATCGAAGTCCGGGCTGGTCCGCCCAAATGCGCCAATCTCGCTACGCAGCGCAGTGCGCAGGTCAAGCTGGCGAAAGGCAATCAGGGAGGTCCGCCAGTCGACTCCGTCCGAGCCTTCCGAATAGGTGCCCTCGCCGGTCCAGCGGATCAGGCGATCACGATCCGGCAGCCACTCGTAGTCGAGTCTGGAGGTGGTGCCGAATCCGTCCGCGCGCTCCCAGAACACGCTTTGCGTGGCCCGCAGCAGCGTGGTTTCGGTCAAACCCTGAACATAGCGATAGCGCGCCCGGATGCGGGGATTCAGAGCGCCACTGGTCACCCGAACCGTGCCGTCCAGGTCGAGCTGCGAGCGTGCGCGTTCGCTGGCGATGAAGCGCAGCCCCAAACGGGTGCGGTCGTCGCCGTCGTCAGCCGCCGGGCCGTCGCGCAATTCCCCGCTCAGGTCTTCGTCGCGGGAAACCAGCAGCCGAACCCGATCGGAAACACGCGGCAATTCGATGTTGGCACGCACTCGCAAGCCGTAGCTCCAGCCCTCGGACTGATCCCATTCCAGGGCATTGCGCAGACGGACAAAAGTGCCCACCGGCGTTTCTTCCAGCACCCGCGGATCACCAAAAAACCCGTCGAACCAGGCAGCCGGCTCGCACAGGCGCTGGGTCATCTGCGCGTGAGTGCGATCCAGCCAGCTTTCCGGTCGGTCCAACTCATCGCGGCAGGACTCGACCATCAACTGTTCCTGATACGCCTCACGCTCCTCGCGCTCGACTTCTGCATCCCCCTGGTCTTGCGATACATCAGCAGCCACCATGCCAACGTACGCCAGCGCCAGCGGTCCCACCAACCACCGGCATCCACTTCGACTCAACATTTTGATTCGCCCACTCCAGGGGCCGGAAGATGCTCTGATCACCTGTCATCATAAGGCACTGACGCCAGTCCCGAAAGATCATTTGTTATGCCTCCAGGTCCCGAAATTTCCGGCCCATCGCAACCGTTTGCGGAGTTGAATCCGGACCGCGTGCTGGACGCAGTCGAATCGCTGGGCTATCGCAGTGACGGCCGTCTGCTGGCGCTGAACAGTTACGAGAACCGGGTCTGGCAGGTTGGACTTGAGTCGGCCCCTCCGCTGGTAGTGAAGTTCTACCGTCCCGGCCGGTGGAGCAATGCGGCCATTCTTGAAGAGCATGCCTTCAGCCACGAACTGGCCGCCGCCGGGCTTTCGGTGATCGCGCCGCTGGTCGTTGACGGCAGCAGCCTGCACCACTGTGGCGACCATCGCCTGGCGCTGTTCGAGCGCCGCGGCGGCCACGCACCCGAACTCGGCGACGAGGCGACTCTGCGCCAACTGGCCCGCACGCTGGGCCGCTGGCATGCGGTCGGCGCCGCTTCGGCGTTCAGCCACCGCCCCGAACTGACGCCTGAAAATTTCGGCCACTCGGCGGTGGATTTTCTACTCAGGCAACGCTGGTTGCCACCTCACCTGGAGACTGCCTTTGCCCGCTTGAGCGAACACCTGCTGCATGCAGTCGAAGTCACCTGGGAGCGTGCCGGGACTTTCAGAGTAATCCGTCTGCACGGCGATTGCCATGCCGGCAACATCCTGTGGCGCGATCACCAGGCCCATTTCGTCGATCTGGACGACTGCCTGAGCGGTCCGGCCATGCAGGATCTGTGGATGCTGCTGTCGGGCGACCGCGCCGAGCGCGAGCAGCAAATGGCCTGGATCATTGAAGAATATCGCCGATTCCACGACTTCGACCTGCGCGAACTGCACCTGGTCGAGCCGCTGCGGACCCTGCGCATGCTCCATCACCAGGCCTGGCTGGCCCGACGCTGGGACGACCCGGCCTTCCCGCTGGCTTTTCCCTGGTTCGACGACGACCGGCACTGGGAAACGGTCATCCAGCAGCTCAAAGAGCAGCTCGACGAGCTACAGCAGCCCCCACTCAGCCCGTTGCTGAATCACTGAGGGGCCCGAACTTCAGGCCGTCGAAGTCTCGCCCTGGTCATCCGCCAACCGACTGTCCTTGCGTCCGGTCAGCATGGTGAGCAGCCAATCACTGACGTTTTGCACGATGACATACAGGCACGGGATCAGGAACAGGGTCAGCAGCATCGCTGTCAGCAGACCACCGATTACGGCAATGGCCAGAGGCTGCATCAGATTGGCGCCGGCGCCCATGCCAACGGCCAGCGGCACCATGCCGGCCACGGTGGTCAGCGTGGTCATCAGGATCGGGCGCAGACGGATGCCGCCCGCCTCGACCACCGCATCCGGCGTGGCCAGACCGCGCCGGCGGGCGCGCTCGATGTATTCGACCAGCAGGATGGCATTGTTGACGACAATGCCGATCAGCAAGATCACGCCCAGAAAGGCCGGCGCCGACAGCGGGGTGCCGGTCGCCCACAAAATGGCGACGACGCCGATGATGGACAACGGTGCTGCGGCCATGATGACCAGCGGGTTGGACAGGCGTTCATATTGCACCGCCAGGACCACGAAGACCAGAAAGGCAGCGAGCAGAATCACGGTCAGCATTTCGCGATCGGTTTCTTCCACGGTCTCGAACTGTCCGCCGAAGATCAGGCCGTAGCCGTCGGGCAGACCGACCGAGTCAATGCTCGCCCGGATTTCATCCATGATGCTGCCGGCGTCATTGAAAGCCGTATTGAAATTGCCCGTGATGCGCTGAATACGCACCTGGTTTTCGCGCTCGATATGCGCCGGTCCGTCGCCGAGATTGAAGCTGGCCACATCACCGAGCTGGACCACGCGGCCGTTGGCTGACGCCACGATCAGCTGACTCAACGCTTCCGGATCACCCGTGGCCGCCCGCGGCAGCCGCACGCGCACGTCGTACTCGTCGGCGCCGGCGGAAAACCGGGTCGGCACGGCACCTGTGACCGCATCGCGCAGGTTTCGCCCGACTTCGGCCACGTTCAGACCCAGTGCCGAGGCACGTTCGCGGTCGACGTCGACGCTGAGCAACGGTGTGCGGTCCTCGCGCGCGACTTCCAGGTCTTCCAGTCCCGCGACGCCTTCCAGCGCGTCGACCATCTCGCGCGCCAGCAGCTCCAGCGTCGACAGATCCTCGCCGACAATCATGACGTCCATATCGGTACCGCTGGCGCCGAAATTCAAGCCCGGGATGCGCGGCGGCCTGACCCAGATGCGCGCATCCGGGATATCCAGTGCCTGCAGCCGCTCGCGCGCTTCGGCAACCCACAGACCGGCCGGCATATCCGGGCGCTCGGCAGCGTCGGTCAGGGTCACGGCCATTCGCGCCGTCCCCGGGCGCTCCGAGACCACTCCGCCATGCAGATGTCCCCCGCTGATGGCAAAAATGTTCTCGACATGCGGCATGGCGGCCACTTCGCGCTCGACCAGGCGCGATGCACGATCGGTTTGCTCCGGCGTGGTGCCCGGGGGCAGGCTCAGGCGGACGCCGACCTGGCCATCGTCGAGCTGCGGCAGGAACTCGTTGCCGAGCTGATCGACCAGCATCAGGCTGCCGACAAACAGCGCGACCGTGCCCAACACCACGGGCCAGCGCAGTTTCAGGATGCGCGCTAGGATGGCCCGATACAGATCGGTCAGCCGATCAATGCCACGGTTGAAGGCGCGGTAAGGCGCACTGCGATCCAGACCCGAGCGGAACCGGACCTTGCCGAACTGTGCGGCCAGCATCGGCACCAGGGTCAGGGCGACCGCCAGGGAGGCGACCACGGCAAAGGAAATCGTCAGGATGAGCTCACGGAACACCAGCGAGGCCATGCCGGTAATGAGCAGGAAGGGGGCGACGGCCGCCAGATTGGTCAAGGTCCCGGCAGTGATCGCCGACATGACCTCATCGGCGCCGTCATGCGAAGCCTCCTGCGGCTGTTTCTTCAACTTGTCCTGATGCCTGGAGATGTTTTCCAGCATGACGATCGAGTTGTCCAGCAACAGCCCCACGCCGAGCGCCAGCCCACCGAGGCTGATCACGTTCAGGGTCAACCCGCCCATGCCCAGCAGCACGAAAGTAAACAGAATGGCCAGCGGAATCGACAGCCCGATCACGAAACTCTTGCGCAGCGAGCCGAGAAAGGCCAGGACCACCAGCATCGCCAGCACCGCGCCGAGAATGGCCGCGGTTGAGACGGCCTGCACTGATCCGCGCACGAAATAGGCGCCGTCGCGGGTAGCCTCCCACTGAATGTCCGGCGGGATGAAACCGGAGCTGTCGAGCTGGGCCATGCGCTGGTTGACCGCGTCAACCACGGCGACCACGTTGGCATCGGGCAGTTTGAAGATCGAAAGCTGGGTCGACGGTACCCCGTCCAGGCGCACGAACAGGCGCTGCTCGCGAAAGCCATCGCTGACGCTGGCGACTTCGCTCAAGCGGATGCGCCGTTCACTGCCGGGCACGCTGAGCAGGATGTCCTCGATTTCTTCCGGCGTGGAAAAGCGCCCGTCGGTACGGGCCATGACGTCGAACTGCGGCGAAGTGATGTTGCCGGCCGCCACGTTGACGTTTTCATCGGCCAGCTGGTCGGCCACATCGCGCAAGCTCAGGCCGTAGGAGCGCAGCCGATCCTGGTCGACCACCACTTCGATTTCGCGCACCTGACCGCCGGCCGCCTCGACCGCAGACACGCCTTCAATCGACTGCAGCTGCGGCAACAGGCGTTGCTCGACCCAGTCGCGAACGTCGCGCGGCGGGCGCACCGGGGAGGAAAAACCCGCCCGCCAGATCGACCATTCGCCCGGATCCCATTTACGCAGGCGCGGCGGCTCGATATCCGCCGGCAGGCGCTGGCGCGCGGTTTCCAGCTGGCGCGCGGCATTCTGCATGGCAATATCCAAGTCAACCCCGTGCTCGAAGATCAGATTGACGTTGGTCCGGCCCTCCGAGGCGCGGCTGGAAATTCGGCTCAGGTTTTCCACCGACGAAAGGGAGCGTTCCAGAACACGCGTGACCTGTTCTTCCATCACTTCCGGCGCCACGCCGGGGTAGTTGACGGTCACGCGGACCAGGGGAAATTCGACTTCCGGCAGCAAGTTGACCGGCAGTCGGTCGACAAAGAACAGCCCGAGAACCAGCACGACCGAAGCGATCGCCAGGGTTCCCACCGGGCGGCGGATCGATGCATGCGTCAAGCCGCTGTAATAGCGGGTGCCGCGGGCCGGGTCTTGCTGGTGTTTCTGGTCGGTCATTTTTTCCTCTCCCTCAGCCCATCAGATCGACAACCCGGACGCGGTCGCCGGGGGTCATTTCCATCGGGTTGGCGGAAATCACCCGATCACCTTCATCCAGTCCCGACACCACTTCGCGCCAGGCACCGCGGATCACCCCCGGCTCGATCACTCGCCGCTCCAGGCGTTCATCGCCGTTGACGACCATGACAAAGAATTCGCCGTCGGACTCGGCGACCGCACCAGCGGGAACGGCCAGCGCATTCTCCCGGCGCTCGACAAGCAGCCGGGCGCGCGCCAGAAAGCCCGGTCGAACACCTTGTTGCAGGGCCTCGGGCAGCTCCACCTCGACGGTGATCAGCCGGGAGTCGGCCTCCGCGGCGGGGAAAATGCGGCGAATCAGCCCGGCCATCTGATCACCCTGGGAGACGGCATCGACGTTGATCACCACCGGATCGCCCACCCGCAAGTTGCCCACGTCGAGCTCAGAGACACCCAAGCGCACGACCAGGGCAGAGAGATCAGCAATCGAAAACAGCGGTTCGTGACGGGAAATCGCCTCGCCCGGCTCGACGTAGCGCGCGACGACCGTGCCGCCGATACTCGAAGTCACGGTCCCGAACTCAACGCGGGTTTCCCAAAGCTCAACGTCGGTTTCGGCCACCGAAAGTTCAGCGCGGGCGGCCTCGTAGCTGGCCAGATCCACATAGTTGCGCTCACGCAGCTGGTCAAGACGCTCAAAAGTCGCCCGGCGCTCCTCGAGGCGGGCACGAGCGCGCGCCAACTCTGCCTGCTGCTCGCGCACATCAATGCTGGCCAGGATCTGGCCGGCCTCGACCGGATCGCCCTCTTCCACCCTGACCTCGTTCAGCACTCCGTCAGTCCGGGCAGCCAGCCGAATCGTGCGCAGTGGCTCGACCGCATTGGATACCGTGATCACTCGCGACAAATCGCGGGGCTGGATTTCCAGAGCCTGCACGGGCATGGCCCGGGCCTCCCGCGGGCCGGAAGATTCTGGCGGCGAGTCATCAGAGCACGCCGCAAGCAGTAACAACAGGATCGGCGCGAGTATCAAGGAAGCTCTATGCACGGCAAATTCTGATCGACAAAAAAGGAAACGCTCCATGGTAACGGGTCGGCTGCTTGAGGGGCATGAACACCGGTCGTCGCCTTCAGCGCGAAAAGTGTTCGTCGAGAAAATCGGACCATCCCGCCCGATATTCCTGTTCTGACAACAAAAACCCGGTGTTATGCGAGCCGCGTAGCTCCAGCAGCGCGCTGGGCTCCGGCGCGGCTTCCAGCAGGGCTTGGCCGTGGCTGAACGACACGATTTCATCTTCGCGGCTATGCACGATCAGGGTCGGCTGGTCGCTGCGCTCCAGGGCCGCGCGGGCGTCGAACTGCAAGCGCGCCAGCAGGCGAACCGGCAGCCACCAGTAAATCTCGGCCGCGATATCCGGTACCGAGGTAAAGGTCGATTCCAGTATCAGCGCGCCCGGCGATTGCTCAGCCGCCAGTTCCGCGGCCACCGCGCCGCCCAGAGAGCGACCGAAGAGCACAACGTCCCGCGCACTGATGTCCTCTTCATCGACCAGCCACTGCCAGGCGGCCTGAGCGTCCAGATTCAAGCCCTCCTCCGTCGCGCGACCACTGCTTTGGCCGTAGCCACGGTAGTCGTACATCAGCACGCTCAGGCCGAGATCGTGAAAGATTCTCAAACTGTCCAGTCGGTGAGAGATGTTGCCCGCGTTACCGTGGCTGAAGTGAAGAACCGCCGCCGGCTCGGGATGGGGAATCCACCAGGCATGCAGCCGTTCACCATCTTCGGTGTCCAGCCACACTTCGCGATATTCGAGTCCGATATCGGCAGGCGTGGCAGCCATCTCCCGTCCGCCGATGTGCGGCAGAAAGACCAGGCGCGGCTGGAAAATGAACAGCACCGCAAGCAGCGCCACGTAAACAAAAACGAGCAGCAAAACAAAGCGCAGCAAAAGCGGACTCCGGGACGAGAGGCAAGACATTGGGACAACGCAAGTTTGCCTGCGTTGCAAAACAGGATTATCATATCCTGCTAGGAGTTGATCGGGCGATTAGCTCAGCGGGAGAGCACTGTCTTCACACGGCAGGGGTCGCTGGTTCGAACCCAGCATCGCCCACCAATATTCTGCACCCCCTTTAAGCGCATAAAAATACGCAGGTTGACATCAGGCACGATCACTTGCGCAGTTCCAGCTTGCGCGCGAGTTCCTCATCTTCCAGCCTGCCGGCCAGCAACAGGGCCTTGTCCATCTCGAGCCCTGCCGTGACCTGACCCATGGCGACTGACTCCACTCGATAAGGACGACACACCGGCTCTGAAGCAGTTTCCTCCAGCCCGGCCCGCAGTGCCTCATTGACCAGCGACTTGAACGAACGCCCAGTCTCCTGCGCTCGACGCTTCAGAGCCCTTGCCAAATCGTCGTCAATGGTCAGCGTTGTCCTCATGATGGCAGGCTAACATCAGTGTTTTAAGCATCAAAACAGCAAAAAAGCGGATGTTGGGATTGAGTGCTGAGCTGAATCACACGCGACGGCATCCCAGTAACTCCGAATTCACCTGCAACGCACGGATCCGTTGCCAGCCCGGTTCGCGGCGGGCCTTTTCAGCGCTGGCGACCAGCGTCGCAGGATCGCCGGGACGTCTGCCTTCGACCGAATAGGGAATCGATTGCCCGGTCACTTTACGAGCAGCCTCAATAATTTGGAGCACACTGAAGCCCTGGCCAACGGCTGAAGTCAGATTGGATGAAGGCGTTCAGGATAGCTCAGCAAACGAAGCCAACCCATACGGCCGCTTTTCATACAGCGGCCGTCAAGCACGATCAGCGGAGTTTGAACAGCAGTACCATCAGCAATCCCAGGCCGAGCGCCTGAATCAGAACAAACCGCATCATGACCT
>CAZUTZ010000083.1:0-9531 GCA_964623655.1 uncultured Wenzhouxiangella sp. | reverse complement strand
TGGTCTGCGTACGCTGGCCTACCATGAGGCACTTCCCGGTCATCACCTTCAGATCAGCCGCATGCAGGTGATGGAGGACGTGCCGGATTTCCGGCGCTCGGTCCGACTGCACGCCCACGCCGAGGGTTGGGCGCTGTATGCCGAGGCGCTGGCGGCGGAAATGGGTTTTCTGGAAGATCCCTACGACAACCTGGGGCGTTTGCAGGCTGAGTTGTTTCGTGCTGTGCGCCTGGTGGTGGATACGGGTATGCACCAGGAGCGCTGGTCGCGCGAGCGCGGCATCGAATACATGCAGCGCGTGACCGGTATGCCGCTGACCGATGTAGAGGCCGAGATCGAGCGCTATCTGGTCATCCCCGGTCAGGCCTGTTCGTTCAAGATCGGCATGATGCGCATGCAGGCCATGCGCCAGCGCAGCGAGGAGGCGCTGGGCGACGACTTCGATATTCGCGACTTTCACCGCGTGATTCTGGACAGCGGCGCGATGCCGCTGGAGCTGCTGGATCGGGTTGTGGATGAGTGGATTGCTGCGGGAGGCGGTTAGGGTTCGGGGCGGCGGGGAGTGGCGCTGGCTGCTGGCAAGCCTTGGGTCAGATCGGCTTTTTTGAGGTGTCTGATTCCAGTGGCGCTTTGGTGCCACTGAAACTCCTTTCCAGTAAAATCCGGGTTCGTCGGCTTCGTTCTTGGCCAGGGCCGCTGATGGATGCGGCAAGACGCTGCCGGTTTCCGCGACCCACGGCTTGCCATCATCCAACACCACTCCCCGCTTGAAGGTTGAGTGGAGGGTGGTAGTCGTGCCTGCTTTTATGATCTCGAAGCCTCATTGCACCGCTGAATGCTATAGGCCCTCCAGGGTCTCCAGATTCTCAAGCGATCGGAGTAAAGCCGATCAGAATACCCGCCATCCAATCCAGATCAGGCAGAACACCACCAAAAACCAGAAGCCGGTCCACGCCAGGCGCACCAAACCCGGTCCCGGGCGATGTTCGGGGGTCACGTGCTCTCCGGTGATAACCCGGATATTGAGCCAGGCCAGCACGGGGGCGGCGAGGAATGAAACGGTGGTGGCAAAGTCGATCAGCGCGGTAAAGTGGTCGCCGAAGTAGAGGATGATGATCAGCGCGCCAATGGTGACCAGCAGCAGGGCGGTGATATAGCGGCCGCGATGCAGGTCCAGTCCGCGGTCATCCTTGCTGGCCGCGCCGCCGACCTCGATCAACTCGCGAATGACCCGCGGGTAGGCGTCGGTCACCGCCAGCGTGGTTGAAAACATCGCGGTCAGCGCGGCGATGGCGATGATCGACCGCGACCACTCGCCGAGGCTGACGACATACATCTCGACCAGCTGCGCCGAAAACGCCACGGCCTGTGTGGCAAAGCGCTCGCCGCTGCCGTACATGACCAGTGCACCGAGCAGCAGAAAGACCACCGCCGTCACGGTCGCACCCAGATAGCCGAAGCGGCAGTCGAACACCGCGTGCTGCACGCTGGGGCTGATGCCGGTCTGTTTGGCCCGCTCAAGCGTCCAAAGGGAATGCCATGCCGCGACGTCCAGCGGGATCGGCATCCAGCCTAGAAGCGCGAGCACAAAAGCAAAGCCGGCCGCAGTCCAGACCCGATCCAGCCCGGCCACCGGGTTGAGCGCGGACCAGTCCGGCTCGGCGCCAAAGGCCAGCACCACGGCGGCGGTACTGGAGATGGCCAGCGCGCCGATGATGATTTTCATGGCTCCGTCCAGAGCGGCAAAGCGCCCCAGCGCCAGCACGATGATGCAGGCGACCAGGACGCCGAAAGAGAGTTGGGTCATGGTCCAGTCGATGCCGAAGACCAGACCGGCCAGGCCCGCTGTCACCAGGGTGACACTGGCCTGAATGATCAGCATGGTGGCCAAAGTGATCAGCGCATAAATGCCCAAGGCCCAGTTGCCCAGACGCTGGTAGCCGCGGATCAGCGACTCGCCCGTCGCCGCCGCATAACGTGGCCCGGCCTCGATGAAGGGATACTTGAGCACGCAAGCCAGGACAACCAGTGCGAGCAGCGACAAGCCGTACTCGGCGCCTGCGCGCGTGGACTGCACGAGGTGCGACACGCCGATGGCTGCACCCGCCATCAACAAACCGGGCCCGATGGCGGCGCGCAGGACGCTTGAACTGGACGCTGATGGTTTTGCGGATTCAGTCATGAATACAGGGGATTTGTTATTGCGAAAGTCAGTTGCCGGTCCGGTGATCGCCGGTGAAAAAATTAACGCGCTGCACAAGTTGTTTCATGGCGTATGCTTGCCAGACCAATGAATGCAAGCGGGCGAGAATTTCGCGATAAACATTCCGTAAATTCTTGCAAATTTGGATTTTTTGTTCATATCATAGCGAGCAAACGAGCGAGCGCATTAGTTTGCAGCTTGCCATGATTTCAAACACACCTTGATCTTTGCTTCGGGGAGAAAATCTGATGAAGTTACGCCTGTTCCCGGCGCTGGCGCTGGCGCTCTTTTGGCTGGCTGGATGCGGCGGCAGTTCGGATGTCGATCGTGCCACGCCAGTCAACCCAGCAACCCAGCCCGACGGTGATCCTGCTACCGCAACATTTACCGCCCAGTTTGATCCGGCGGAGGGCGTCCTGCCTTTCCCGAACAATCTGCTGCGTTCCGGCTCGACCGATCTGACGCTGAATATCCCGGTGCCTGATCCGACCGACTTCGGCAACCCGCAGGTGGCCTTGAATGCGCTGGACGGGTTCAGCACGGTTGCGCCGTGGAGCTTCAGCTTCGACGCCCCGATTGATCCAGACACGGTCATTCCGGGCGCTACCGTCCGCTTGTTTGAAGTCCAGTTCGTTTTCGGCACCGTGGCCGTCGAGCAAATCAACCGTGAACTGACGCCGGGCGCCGAATATGCCGCAGCGGTCAATCCCGGTGACCCCAACGGCGTGGTCATCCTGCCGCTGACACCGCTGGCCGAAAACACGGGCTACATGGCGGTGGTGACGAGCGACATTACGGACATGGACGGCAACGGTGCTTCGCCGTCGCAGACCTATTTCCTGGGCAAGCGCACCGAGCCCCTGGTCGACGAGGCCGGCAACAGTACCGAGCCCCTGCTCGACGCTGCCTCGGCGGCCGCGCTTGAGCCGTTGCGTCAGCTGATCAGCGCCCAGGAGACCGCCGCGACCAGCGTCGGCATCGAGCGCGACGACATCGTGCTGTCCTTTACCGCCACAACCCAGGCAGTGACGCCGGTCCTCGGAGCGATCCGCTCGACCCTGGCGGCGACCTCGACGCAGGTCGCCCAGGCCTGTTTGGCGCCGGGTGCCTGCCTGACCACCGCCGACGTGCTGCCGCCGGGTGCCTCACCGGGTATTGCCGACATTTATCTCGGCGTCGTTGAGCTGCCTTACTTCCTTCCGGTGCCCAGCGCCGAGAACCCGACCGCGCCCCTGACCGGCTTCTGGCAGGCGTCTCCCGGCGCGTATGTGCCGCCGTTTGATGGGCTTGGTCTGGATCCGACGTCGACCAACGTCACGGTGGCCAACCCCCTTCCGGTCGAGAATGCGCGTCAGATGGCCCCGATGCTGGTCACCGTGCCCAACGCCAACTCCGGCCAGATGCGGCCGGCCGCCGGCTGGCCGGTGGTGATCTTCCAGCACGGAATCACCGGTGACCGCAGCAACATGCTGGCCCTGGCCGACACCATGGCGTCTCTCGGCTTTGCCGTGGTGGCCATCGACAAGCCGCTGCACGGGATTACCGACGTCACCAGTCCGCTGTACGTCGACAACACGCCGTTCGGCGAAATTGCCACGGAACGGACCTTCGATCTCGACCTGCAGAACAACGAGACCGGCGAGCCGGGTCCCGACGGGAATATCGATGATTCCGGCACCTGGTTCATCAACCTGCAGAGCCTGCTGACCTCGCGCGACAACCTGCGCCAGGCCCAGGTCGACCTGTCTTCCCTGGCGCTGAATATTCCGTTTATCGATCTGAACGGCGACGGTCTGGGCGATCTCGACGCCTCCAACATCAACTTCGTCGGGCAGTCGCTGGGTGCGATGGCCGGAACGGCTTTCCTGGCCGTTGAGCCGACCGTCAACAACGGTGTGCTCTCGGTGCCCGGCGGAGGGATTGCAAATCTGCTGGCCGGCTCCGACACTTTCGGTCCGGTCATTCGCGAGGGCCTGGCCGCTGCCGGCGTGCAGCCCGATACGCCGGACTTTGCCCAGTTCCTGCTAGCCGCGCAGACGGTGGTCGACTCTGCCGACCCGATCAACTGGGGTGCGACCACGGTTCTGACCAACAGCGTGCTGCTGCAGCAGGTTCGAGGCGATGCCGTGGTTCCGAATGCGGTCCAGGGTTCTCCGCTGGCCGGTACCGAGCCCCTGATTCGCGTTATGGGACTGGATCCGATTACCGAGACGACAGAAGATCCGATGGGCATCCGCGGCGCGGTGCGCCTGATTGAGGGCGGACACGGATCGCTGCTGGATCCATCCGCAGGGGCGGCCGTAACCGCCGAAATGCAGGGCCAGGCCGCCAGCATGGTGGCATCGGGCGGGGCATCGGTTGTGATCGGCAACCCCGCGCTTATCGAGACTGACTGACAGGGAGACGAATCATGAAGCGTGTTACCAACAATAATCGTCGTCAGGCTCGCATCCTGCGCCCCTGCCTGCTGGCCAGTGCCGTGGCCATGGCGCTGACGGCCAATCCGGCCTCGGCCGTGAGCTTCGACGTCGGCGAGGCCAGCGTGCAGATCGATACCACGCTGAGCTATGGCGTCGGCATGCGCGTCGGCCGCCGCGACGACGACTTGATCGCCAAAGCGCATTTCAACCCGACCGTGGGGCAGTTGCCGATCGAACAGCAAATTGCCGCACCGGGTCGTTTCTCGGCTAACTCCGACGACGGCAACCTCAACTTTGATCGCGGCGATCTGATCTTCAATTCCGCGCGCGTCACCTCGGAGCTGTCGGTCAACTGGCGCAACTGGGGTGCATTCGTTCGCGGCAACTACTTTTACGACTTCACTCTGAACGACGCTGATTTCCTTTCCGACGCCGCCAAGGATCGCGTTGGCGAACGGGGCCGGTTGCTGGACGCATTCATCTTCGGAGACGTTGGCCTGCCGGGTGATCGGCTGCTGTCGATGCGCCTGGGCCGCCAGGTGGTCAGCTGGGGCGAAAGCACGTTCATCGCCGGCGGCATCAACACCATCAACCCGGTCGACATCACGGCGCTGAGAACCGCAGGTGCTGAGCTGCGCGACGCCTTTTTGCCGCTGAACATGCTGTGGGCCAGCACGGACCTGACGCCGAATTTGTCGGCCGAAGCGGTGGTGATGTTCGAATGGGACGCCGTGGAAGCCGAGCCTTCGGGCACGTTTTTCTCCACCAACGATTTTGCGACCGCCGGCGGGCAGTACGCCATGCTCAATTTCGGTCTGGTCCCGCAACCGGTGCGCAATACCGACCTTTATGACCCGGTCTGCCGTCAGGGCCAGTTTGGTCTGAGCGATAGCGGGCTCCCGCCCGAGCTCGTCGCGCTGGGCTGCAGCGCTGCATTCCCGCGTCGTCAGCAGGACATCAACGCAAGCAACAGCGGACAGTGGGGGCTGGCCCTGCGCTACTTTGCGCCGGCGCTGAACGATACCGAGTTCGGTTTTTACTACCTGCGCTATCACAGCCGTCTGCCGCTGCTGTCAGGCCAGGCAGTGACCAGCCCGGACATCACAACGGGTCGGGTCATCGTGGAATACCCGGAAGACATCAATCTGTTCGGGGTCAGCTTCAATACCAACATCGGCGGATGGTCGGTGGGTGGTGAAGTCAGCTACCGCGACAACGTGCCGGTCCAGATCGATGACGTGGAACTGCTGTTTGCCGGGCTGTCGCCGCTCAACGCGGTTCTGCCCAGCGAATACGAGCGTTTCCGCAGCCAGCTCGGTCAGTACGAGCCGGGTGAGTTCATCGAAGGTTACGAGCGTCGCGAAGCGAGCCAGGCCCAAGTCACTTTGACCCGGCTGATTGGTCCAGACAACTGGGTCAACGCCGACCAGGTGGCGTTCGTCATGGAGGCGGGTGCGACCCACTTCTGGAATCTGCCGGATCGCGACGTCATGCGCTTTGAGGGGCCGGGTACGGATACCGGCGGTGGACCATCTCGACTGACCGGCGGCAACAGCCGCAACCCGGTGACCTTGACCGACGGCTTTGCGACCTCGTTCAGCTGGGGCTATCGTTTCCTTCTGGCGCCGACCTACAACAACTTTGCCGGAACGGCCTGGAACCTGACGCCGCGCTTGGCCTTCAACCACGATGTCAACGGCGTATCGCCGGGGCCGGGCGGTAATTTCATCGCCGGCCGCAAACAGGCCACCCTCGGCATGCAGTGGGATTATCAGGCCCAGTGGCGACTGGACTTCGCCTACACCAACTTCTTCGGTGCCGGCATCAACAACCTGCTGGGTGATCGTGACTTCGTTTCTGCTTCGATCAGCTATTCGTTCTGACACTCGGAGGTCTCGATCATGTCCATGAAGCGATCCCACCTGAGAGTTGGTCTGAGCAGCTTGCTACTGTGTGTGCTGGTCGGGTGTGCGATGCCTCCGGCTGCCACCGACACGGAAGCCGAGGTTCAGGAACGAGAAGCGGCTGAGGCTGCCGCGCGTGAGCAGGCTCAAGCCGAGCGCGAAGCCGAAGAGCGTGCCGCCCGCCGGGCGGAAGCCGAGCGCGCCGCCGCCCTGCAGGCACAGCGTGAAGCCGAAGCGGCCGAAGAAGAAGCCCGTCGGCTGGCCGCCGAAGCTGCGGAGCGAGAGGCCGCCGAGCGAGCGGCTGCTGAGGAGGAGGCCGCGCGTCAGGCCGCTGAAGAAGCCGAGCGGGCCGCCGAGCAGGCCGAACAAGAGCGGCTTCGGGCCGAGGAGGAAGCAGCGAGGCTGGCGGAGGCCGAGCGGGAAGCCGCAGAGCGCGAAGAGCAGGAGCGTCTGGCCAGAGAGCAAGCCGAGCAGGAGGAGGCCGCGCGTCTGGCGGCCGAGCAGGCGGCTCGTGAGGAGCGCGAGCGCGAACAGGCCAGAGCGGCCGAACTCGCCCTGGCCGAAGTCATCATTCCGCGGACGCCGGAAAATATCGCCCGCCTGGGTGATGACTTGACGCCAATGGGTTCGATTCGCGCGGGCAGTGAGGACGGACGGATCCCGGAGTGGACCGGTGGCTTGACCGAGGCTGACTGGCCGGCCGGATTTCAGCCGGGTTTCCGGCATCCAGATCCTTTCGCCGACGATGAACCGCTTTACGTGATCACCGGCGAGAACTACCAGGATTACGCAGATCGTCTCTCCCCGGGCCAGATCGCGACTTTCGAGCGCTATCCCGAGACCTACTTCATGCGCGTCTATCCGACTCGCCGCAGCGTGTCCTTTCCGGAGCGCATCTATGACATGACCATCGAGAACGCCAGCACCGGGCAAGTCGTGTCCGACGGTGACGGCGTCGCCGATGTCGCGGAAGGGTTTCCCTTTCCGCTGGTGCAGGATGCCTACGAGGTGATGTGGAACCACAAGCTGAAGTTCAAGGGAACCGGGGGCACGCGCTTCAGCAATCAGGTCACGCCCACCGCGCGGGGTTCCTTCCAGCTGGTCCGGCTGCGCGAAGAACTGCTCGGCCTCTACTACATCGAAGGCAACACGATCGAGGATACCGACAACATCCTGCTGTATTTCTTCCAGGAAGTCGAATCCCCGGCGCGTCTGGCCGGCAATATCCTCCTCGTTCACGAGTCGCTGAACCAGGTCGTCCAACCCCGTCAGGCCTGGGTGTATAACCCCGGCCAGCGACGGGTGCGACGTGCGCCCAACGTGGCCTACGACAATCCGGGTACCGCTTCGGATGGCCTGCGCACCAACGACATGACCGACATGTTCAACGGCGCGATGGACCGGTTTACCTGGGAATTGGTTGGGCGCAAGGAGATGTATGTCCCCTACAACTCGTATCGCCTGCATTCCGGTGACGTGACGCCGGACGACATTGTTCGTCCCGGGCATCTGAATCCGGAGCTGATGCGCTATGAGCTGCACCGGGTGTGGGTTGTGGACGCGCGGTTGAGACCCGAATTTCGTCATATCAACGCGCGTCGAACTTTCTACCTCGATGAAGACTCCTATCAGATACTGCTGACCGACCACTACGACGGCCGGGAAGAAATCTGGCGAGCCTCGGAGGCGCACAGCATCAACTATTACGATGTGCCGACCTTCTGGACCACCGTCGAGGTTCACATGGATCTGCAGTCGGGTCGGTACATCGCCAACGGACTGGACAATCAGGATCCGGTCAACTCTTTCAACGTGCCGCTGAACCCCGGCATGTTCACGCCGCAGGCCCTGCGGGTGCGCGGGCGTCGCTAGTTTGGGCGCTACTGCCATTGACCGACTTGCCGGGTCGCCCGCGTTGCTGATCGGCCGCGGGCAAACGATCGACACAATCTGGAAAAAGTGCTCATGATTCACAAAAACCATCGTCATCCACTGTCTTTTGCCGCTGCCATGATGCTCGCCACCGGCTTGCTCGGCGGCGCAACGGCTCTGACCGTCTCATCTTCGGCGTTTGCCCGCGATGATGCGCCGCCGCCGCAGGAGGCCGATTTCATCCTGCCGCGAACCGACGAGAACATCGCCCGCATCGGCGAATATTTGACGCCGATGGGCTCGCTCCGCGCCGGCAATGAAGACGGGACCATTCCCGAATGGACCGGCGGCATCACTCGCGATATGTGGCCGGAGGGCTACGAGCCCGGTGACCGTCATCCTGATCCCTTTGCCGACGACGAGCCGCTTTTCGTCATCACGGCGGAAAACTATCGCGACTACGCCGATCAGTTGACCGCGGGCCACAAGGCAGCCTTCGAGCGCTACCCGGATACCTTCCGGATGAAGATCTATCCGACCCGTCGCAGCGCTTCTTTCAATGACCGGATCTATGAGATGACCCGGCGAAACGCTGAGACCGGCCGGCTGGTTGCAGACGGCGAGGGCGTGGCCGATGTCGCGGAAGGCTTGCCGTTTCCGCTGCCGCAAAACGCCTATGAGCTGATCTGGAACCACAAGCTCAAGTACAAGGGCACCGGCGGGATTCGCTACTGGAACCAGGCAGTGCCGACTGCAGGCGGCAGCTTTCAGCTGATTCGTCTGCGCGAGGAGTTCCTCGGCCTGTACTACATCGAAGGCAATACGATCGAGGATACCAACAACATCCTGCTGTACTTTTTCCAGGAAGTTGAATCACCGGCGCGCCTGGCCGGCAATATTCTGCTCGTGCACGAGTCGCTGAACCAGGTCGCCCAGCCGCGCCAGGCCTGGGTTTACAACCCCGGTCAGCGCCGCGTTCGGCGCGCGCCGCAGGTCGCTTACGACAACCCGGGTACCGCCTCTGACGGTCTGCGCACCAACGACATGACCGACATGTTCAACGGCGCCATGGATCGCTTCAACTGGGAGATCCTCGACAAACGCGAGATGTTCATTCCCTATAACTCCTACA
>CAZUTZ010000082.1:5923-9600 GCA_964623655.1 uncultured Wenzhouxiangella sp. | reverse complement strand
GACGAGCGCGACCCGGTGCCCCCGGTTTCCGTCCACGATCTGGGTGATCCGCAAATCCTGACGCCGGAAGATCTGGTCGACGGCGTCTACCTGACCGCCAATGTCTGGATGGGCAGCCCGTCGACCCGAGTACGGGCCAGGGTCGGGCAGGGCGATTGGTTCGCACTCGAGCGCACCCAGGATGGCGAGGGCGAAGCCCCGCGCACCGGCGCACGCTTTGTCGATCCTTTCGCCCTCAAGCGCCAGGCCAGCGATGCCCGCCGCGCCATTGTCAGCCGCTCGGGCAACGAACGCACCCAGGGCTATGAAACCTTCCGCGGCAGAACCAACGACGGCCCGCCGCGGCCGCAGGGTCGCTCCCTGTCAGACCGCAACGTGCATTTGTGGAAAGCGCGGTTGCCCGACGACCTCGAGCTCGGCGTCCATGTCTTCGAGGTTGAAAGCGCCGACCGCAATGGTCAGCGCTTCGTTGATCAACTGGTGGTGGAAGTGGTCGAGGAACTGCCACCGCGTTTCTGGCGCCACGAGATCTGGCAGGAAGACTGAATCCAGCCGTGGAATGGCACGCTAGAAGTTGGTGGTCAGGCTGATCCAAAGCCGCCGCGGCGGGTAGATGTTGTTGTAGACATTGCTGAAGGCGGTCACCTCCGGGTCGTTGCGCAGCGGGTAGGGGCGGTAGTCGTTGAAGTCCTTGTCGAGCAGGTTTTCAATGACTGCGCGCAGTTCCACCCGGTCGCTGATGAAAAAGCGTGTGCCGAGATTGAAGGTGGTAAAGCCGCGGAAGTCACCCAGTGCTTCGGCCGCGCCCTGAGCCTGTCCACCCAGATGCGGCTCGTGGAAATTGTCCGGACGGAAACGGCTGGAACGATACTGCATGCCGACAAAGGTATTCAGCCGGTCGGTGGCCTGCCAGTTCAATCGTGCATTCAGGCTGTGTTCCGGCGTGGGGAAGATCGGGTCGCCGCGGTTGAGATCGGCCGCTTCGTCGCTGGTGATTTCCGAAGTGAGATAGGTGTAGTTGAGATCGACCGACCACGGCGCGCTGATCTGATAGCTGCCGGCCAGTTCCAGACCGTAGATTTCAGCCTCGCCGATATTGTCGGTGGTGCCGCCGGTCGCGCCAACCGGGCGCGCGACGCGATTTTCCAGCTCGGTGTAGAACAGCGTGGCCTCGGCCGACAGGCCGCCGTTGCGATAGACCGCGGTGAGCTCGATGTTGGTGCTTTCTTCCGGGTTCAGGTCAGGGTTGCCGAACAGCGGCACGGTGCCGCCCTCGCCGAAGCCGATGATGCCGTCTTCGAGCTGCTCGAGGAAGGGCGCACGGTAGCCGCGGCCTATGCCGCCCTTGAGTACCAGGTTGTCGGTGGTCTTGTGGACCAGGTACAGGCGCGGCGTGAACTGACCACCGAAGGCGTCGTTGTCGTCGTAGCGCAGGCCCCCGGTGAGCAGCACGCGTTCGCGCATCTGCCACTGGTTTTCCACGAAGATGCCGTACTGCTCGGTTTCGAAGCGGCGGTTGGGGATGCCGTCGAACAGGCTGGCGTCGATGTACTGCACCCCGACTGACAGGCGGTTGGGGCCGATGTCGCTGACCAGCTTGGATTCCAGCACCGTAGTCCGGGCTTCCAGGCGACGCGGCGTGCCGCGACGGCCGGACTCTTCGCTGGCCGCCGCATTGGGGATGGTGCGTCCCGTGGTTTCGGTTTCGTTGCGGGTCAGGGTCGTGGTCCACACACCGAAGTCGAACTGGCCTTCGTGACCCAGATAAAACTGGTCACGGTCAAAACCCAGTTCAGGCGCGTAGCCGCTGCGCAGGTCGGGAAACTCCGGGCTGCCCGGTTCGGCTGCCGTGTTGATGCGGCCCAGTTCGCCGAGGCTGTTGTCATAGGTCTGGCGCGTCACATCAACGCCCAGCTCGAAGACCTGGAGATCGATCGGCTCCCAGTTCAGGCGCGTGCCCAGCGTATGGATGTCGGCCGAGACCGGGTTCTGCCCCATGCTGCGCCGGCGGTCCCGGCTCAGGTCCTGACTGGGAACGCGACTGCGCGAGGCCGAGCGCTCGAAAGAGCGGCCGTAAAGCTGCAGCCCGAGCTGGTCAGCGAGACGTCCGCCGCCCCAGGCTTCCACCGTGCGCTCGCCGCCAAAGTCCGAATCGCCCTGGATCAGTCCGGCGACCGAAACCGAGCCGGTCCAGTCTTCGGGCGTGGGGCGGGTGATGATATTGACCACGCCGGCCAGCGCATCGGCGCCATACAGCGTCGACATCGGGCTGCGCACGATCTCGATGCGCTCGATGGCAGAGATCGGCGGGAAGAACACCGAGGCCGAGTCGTTGAATGCGTTGGGTGCGACCGTGCCCGGCACGTTTTGCCGCCGCCCGTCAATCAGCACCAGCGTGTATTCCGAGGGCAGGCCGCGCAGGTTGATCGAGGCGTTGCCGGTCTTGTTGCTGCGCGCGTCAAGACCGTCGACGTCCACCCCGGGAAGGTCGCTCAACAGCTCGGCCAGGTTGGCGGCAGGGCGGGCCTGCAGCTCCTCGGCCGTGATCACGGTGATCGAGCCAGGCGCTTCGGCCCGGACTTGTTCAAATCCGGCGGCGGTGACGACGATTCGATCGGTGATCTCGGCCATGTCTGCGCTGGCCGTGACGGAAAGCAGCGGGAAAACCAGCGCGGTTGCGGCGACCAGCGCCGTCGATGAAGAAGTTTGAATCACTGAGGGGCTCCAAATTTTGCTTTTGTTAGAGTCAGCCATGGCCTGGACAGGCGGTATCCGACGGGCGCGTTAATGATAACGCGAATGATTATTATCCGGGTTTGATTTATGTCAATTTAGGAGGGCCGCTGTCGGTAGAAATGGCCCGTCACCGCCCGCCGTCGAGCGGCCATACCGACCAAATCAAGCCATGCGTATTGGCCCCGGCGGACCGTGGAGCCGCGGGAAAAATCAGTGGAGGGTTTTCATCGCCCGCGGCCCGACCGTCGGCCGCTCCGCCAGCGCCAGCGAAACTCCGATCGCTCCCGCTCGCGAAGCGCGTTGTACTTTTCGGCCTGGTCGCGGCTGAGGGCTTCGAGCACGACCTCATCGTTCGCCTCCTGCTGGCGGCGGACCCGACGCAGGAGCCTCAGGCGCTCACGCGGGCGCAGCGACTCGTTCGCCTGCAACGGCTGCAACAACTCCTGCATCCGTTCCATGTGCGTCTCCATCGCGGGAAGAAGTTCCTGTCGCTGCTGTTCAGAGAGGTTCAGTTCATTCGTCAACTGCGTCAGGCGCAGCCGGGCAAGAACCTCACTCCCGGCTTCCATGCTTCGGCCCGCCTGCCGCTGCGGCCGCTGCAGCGGGATACCTTCCAGCACCCGCGCAAGAAACTCGGCGTCGTTCCAGGAGGGGTCGGATCGCCCGAACCGCGCCACCACCATTTCGCGCGACGGGATGATGTAGAGGCGCTGGTTGAACATTCCGGCCGCCATCAGCACATCCGTCGGGCCGTCGCTGTAGATGAAGCCCTCGAGGCCATCACTGCCGTTAAACGTGTGCTCGAGGAAAGCGTGGTCCTCCGGCACCGGCTCGTTCAGCCAGAACGTCAGGCCGTACCCCGGCGCGGCCGACGTCGCCTCGCCGAGCGCATCCTTCAATCCGGGTTCAAGAATCTGCTCAGCATTCCATGCGCCGTCGTT
>CAZUTZ010000082.1:0-5913 GCA_964623655.1 uncultured Wenzhouxiangella sp. | reverse complement strand
GAGCACCAGCCGGCCAAATCGCAGCCAGTCATGGGCCGTCATGCGCGCGCCGCCCGACAGCATTACATCGCTCTCAGTGGTGTTCCACTCCGCCACCGTCGCGCCGATGGGCTCCAGAATGCGTCGCTCCAGGTATTCCTCGGCCGCCTCGTCTTCAAGAACGCGCTCAAGGACGCCGCCGAACGCCTGCAAACTGGCCGGCCCATACCGAAAGGCCTCACCCGGGGCATGGACGTGGTCGGCATCGAGTGATGCTCCGAATGATTGAGCCTCGCCGATGTCACCGGGTGCAAGTCCCGAGGTCAGGTTCAGCAACTGGCGCACGGTAATGGCCGCTTTATTCTTATCATCCGCCCATTCCGGCACGACCGCCGCGACCGGTGCGTTGACCTCGAGCAGTCCATCGCCCTGTGCGGCGAGCGCCAGCACGCCGGAGAACGATTTGGTGCCGCTGGCCAGCATATGGGGCCGGTCCAGCGGATACCCGTTTTGCCCTTCCGCAAGCACCACCTCGCCGGCCTCGAAAATGATGATCGCATTGCCGGCCTTGTCGGCCGAATACTCAGCGGCCATGGCATGACGGTCACCAGACGCCGGCGTCTCTTCCGAGGCCGGTGCGGGCGGAGGGGCGCAGCCGAGGAGCAGCAGCGCGAGTGATAGCGGATATAACAATTGCATGGCGCTTGACGCGCGAGTGTACAAGACAAGCCGTAGAGCCTGCCAAGGTGACATCGCATCCCGAACCTGGCCGACGGGCGCGACAACGCCGGTCCGGGCCACGGCGCTTGCGCCGGATCCAGCCGCAGGTTCGATATCGGTCTTCGGTATCGATTCCAGGTTGAATGCAACGCAATCCTCTCCGGAACGTCCGGGGAGGGAATACGCTACCCGATGATCAAGCCGGCCAGAAACCAGCCGCCCAGCAGCACGAACATGCCGGTCGCCATCCACTTGCACAGACCGTCGGGAATGAAGCGTTGGAGCTTGTGGCCGGCCCAGATGATCGGCAGGTTGACCGCCATCGCACCAACCGCCGCGCCCAGCCAGACCTGCCAGGTGGACTCCAGGCCAATGGAAAGCCCGACCGTGGCCAGCTGGCTCTTGTCGCCGAACTCCAGAAAGCAGAAAACCAGCAGTGCCGTAACGAACGCGCTGCCCTTGCCCGGAATTCGGTGCACTTCGTCGCCGCTCTGGCCGGGCGAGCGAAGCATCCACAGCCCCATGATCACGAAGCCTATGCCGACCAGCCAGGTTTCGGCAAAATCCGGCATCAGCTGATCGATCGCCGCCCCGACAAAGGCAGCCAGGCCGTGCATCAGGCTCATCGCCATGATCATCGCGCCGGCCACAACCACCGGTCGGCCCAACCGCTGGGTCAGCACCAGCGCGACTAGCTGAGTTTTGTCACCGAGTTCAGCCAGGGCGATCACGCCCATCGCGATTAGCGCGGGATCCATACGGATTTCCTGTGAGAATGCCAGTGCCGACCACGAATGCAGCGGCTGGCCAGGTTAGCGGCATAGCCTGATGGTGTACTCACCAGACCGGAAAACCTTGCTTCCGATTGCAGCTCAGTGGCCGAATGGACAGACAAGGCGCCCGGACGCCTGTTTTGAAACCCTGAAGCTGCCTCTGAATAAAGCCTTGATTTTGGCTAATGGACCACGCGGCAAGTTGACGCAAAGGACGAACTCCGGGTAGGTTGATCTCGAAGGGCGGAACCGGGCGTTACGAGGGCGTTACCGGGGAGGGTGTTTTTACCGGTCAGGGCTTTCCACCCCACGGAGATATTTTCCTTGACGTCAGCGGAACTTATTCAATTCCTTAGTTCAGCAATCGCTCGGATTCGGCAGACTTGCCGCTTCCGAATCAGTCCGGCGGTAGGTTAAGGCTAACTTTAGTGCGCTGTTTGAAAATGAGTTCGCAGGCTGGTTCACCGATCCCGATCTTAGGCCAACCCCGAAAAGCCTTGCGCTGAAAAAGTCGTCCAGCCCCAACCGAAGAACTGGCCCAGCTTGCCTTGGCCGACCTGAGCGCGCTCGACATCACGCGCTGCCGGATTGATTGACTGGCGCAGTTCAGGTTAGCCCGACAAACTGGCCTGACCGCCAACGATGCCGCCTATCTTCAGTTGGCGATTGAACTGCAGGCACCGCTAGTGACCTTCGATCAAAAACTCGGCAAGGCCGCGGAGAAACTGCTTGCCGATCGACGTTGATGGTGATGCAGGTTTGAGGTGTTGTATGGAAATCCGTCCGATCAAAACCCAAGCTGACTACGAGGCAGCCCTGTGGCCTTGCGGTTGACGACCTGGTTCCGGTCATTGGGCGCGAGAGTCGGGTGTATGAAATTCAGGCGCGCCAACGGCCGCTGACGTTGCGGCTGGTCAAGGTGCTGCACGAGACATTCGCAATCCCGGGCTGAAAGCCTGTTGAAGCGGCGTTTTCGGCGTGGGGCGATGGGGCCGAATCAACTCCGCCAGGCGCTCTCGCTCCGCAGCCCAGCATAGGTCGGCCTTACACGGCCGACAAACCAATCTCCAATCCCCACCGCAATCCGGCAATATCCACTCATGCCGAACCGGGGGCCTCAGATAGTACCTGTCCTGAAATTTGGTAAAAGGCCGAAAAAGGCCTCTTATGGCGCTTTGGTGTATTAAGGGGCCGTATGTGGCCTATTGACTTTATTAAAAACAAGGGGCCATAATTGGCCTTTAGATCCTGAAAACGGGGCATAATCGGCATCTAAAGGCCTTTAAGACTAATATGGTGACATCTCGGCAAATCGAACGGGAAATCGGGCAGCGCCTCGCGCGCCTGCGCCTTGCCCGCAACGTGACCCAGGCCAAGCTCGCCGAGAGTGCGGGTATCGGGGTCCGCACACTGCGTCGCCTCGAGGCGGGGGCTCCGTCGACTCTGGACACCTTCCTTCGCGTGGCGGCAGTGCTTGGTCTGGAAGATGCCATCCTCTCGGCGTTACCAGAGGGCGATATCCGGCCCATTGAACGTGTGTCGCAGAAGGGCAGCGAGCGCAAAAGGGCGAGCCCGGCGGCTGAACGCCCCAAAAAATCAACGTGGCAATGGGGTGATGACGTCGATGACTGACGCGAGCGTCATCTTGTGGGGTCGGCGCATCGGTGCCGTGAGTTGGGACGAGGCGCGTGCGCTGGGGATCTTTCAATATGATCCAGACTTCGTGGGCGCGGGTATCGAGGTCGCGCCCTTGAAGATGCCAGTCAGGGAAGCGCCCTACGAGTTTCCCGCGCTTCGGAAAGAAACCTTCAGGGGTTTGCCGGGCATGCTTGCCGACGCGCTGCCGGACAAGTTCGGTCATCGGCTCATCGATGCGTGGCTTGCGGAAACGGGTCGAAGCGCAGACCGGTTCAGCCCCGTCGACCGGCTTTGCTATATCGGCAACCGCGGGATCGGGGCATTGGAGTTCGAGCCGACGCTGCGCAAGGCAAGCCGATCGAAGAAGCTGGAAGTGGCTGAATTGGTGGACCTTGCCAACAGGGTGCTCAGCGAGCGCGAAGACCTTGCTGGCAGGCTGGGTGGCGCCAACGACGCCGAGGCGCTGGAAGATATCTTGAGCGTCGGCACCTCGGCCGGTGGCGCGCGCGCCAAGGCTGTGCTCGCCTGGAACCGGCAAACGGGCGAGTTCAGATCCGGCCAGGTCAAGGTGGACGAGGGCTATGAGCACTGGCTTGTCAAGTTCGACGGCGTGTCGAACAACCGCGACAAGGAACTCGCCGACCCGCAAGGGTTTGGCAAGATCGAATATGCCTATCACCTGATGGCGACGGCAGCCGGCATCGACATGTCGGAATGCAGGCTTCACCACGAAGGCGGCCGCAGCCATTTCATGACCCGGCGGTTCGACCGCGACGGGCGCGGCCGGAAGCTGCACATGCAGTCACTCGGTGCGATGCAGCACTTCGATTTCAACGACCCGGCGGCCTATTCCTACGAACAGGCGGCCCTGACGATCCGGAATCTCGGGCTGGGCATGGACGTCGTGGAACAACAGGTCCGTCGCGCCATTTTCAACGTTGTCGCCCGCAACCAGGATGACCACGTCAAGAACATCGCCTTTCTGATGGACCGGTCCGGTACCTGGCGCCTGTCGCCAGCCTATGACGTAGCCTATTCCTACAACCCGTCGGGTATCTGGACCCGAGATCACCAGATGAGCCTGGCGGGAAAACGCAAAAATTTCACCCATGACGACCTGCTGGCGTTTGCTTCCAATGTGGGCGTGAAGGCCGTGAGGGCGAAGCGGACCATCGAGGAGGTGGCCGAGGCCGTGGGTCGTTGGCGTGCCTTCGCGGAGGAGGCCCAAGTTGACCCGTCCGACATGAGCCGTATCGAGAAGACCTTCCGCATGACGCTGAAGGGCAAGTAGCATGCGCCTCGCAGGCCGATTGTAGGGCGCGATCGTCCAAGGGTAATGGCCGGGGGGGGGGCAGATGGCGCCTGTCCTGAAATTTCGCCAAGACCCTCAATCATCGAAGCCAAGCGCAAAAGAAACGGCTTGCCGGACCTCCTCAAGACGCTCTTCGGGCAGGCGAGTCAGCAGCTTGCCGATCTTGGTTTTGTTGACCGTTTGCAAATGATCGCAGTTCACGGCGCACCGCCGAGGCATGCCGTCTTCAGCATCCAGCACCACCTCTGAAGGGATGTCGCGGATGGTCGATGTGATTGGAGCAACCGTTACCTCACCGAGGTAGGCAAGGATGGCGCTTCGGGTCAAGATCAGGACGGGTCGTTTCTTGTCTGGCGGTCCGAAACGATACCAACGAATCTCGCCCCGCTTCATTCATCGCCCCAGGCTTGTTCGGCCTCCCAGACTGCAAACTCGTCCGTCGCCACCGGATGCCGAGCGTAGCCCTTCCGGTGCTGGCGCTCCAATGCCTCGATGCGCAGTCGCTCGAGTTCGCGCCGAAGCGCTCGGCGGGTAAAGGATGACCTGTTCGTTCCCGCCTGCCTGGCGGCTGCATCCACCGCATTGACCAGTTCTTCGTCAAGCGTCATTTGCACGGTTTTCATTGCCACCATCCATAGTGATAGTTGTAGCTATGATAATCCACAGATGGAGCCTGGGCAAGGCTGGGTCTGACCCAGCTAAGGTCATTCATGACGAAATTGATGCTCAGACAATTTGAGGTGTTGCACGGAAATGCATTCGATCAAAGCCGAAGCTGACTACGAGGCAACCCTGGGGCCTTACGATTGATGACCTGGTTCCGCTCATTGGACGCAAGAATCGGTTGTATGAAATTCTGGCGCGCAAACGTCCGCTAACACTGCGCATGATCGAGGGGCAGCATGAGACATTCGCAATCCCGGCTGAAAGCCTGTTGAAGCGGAGTTCTCGGCGTGGCGATGAGGCCGCGCAAACTCAGCAAACCAGCCTCACCTCGAATCCCGCCGTAGGTCGGCCGTCCGTGGCCGACGGACCAAACTTGAACCCCCCACCGTAATCCGGCAATATCGATGAATGGCTAACCGGGGGGTTCCGATGTCCGACCACAAGCAAACAGTCCAAGCCGTCAGCAATAAAACCTGCGCCCACCGCCGGCTAAGGCGGCGGAATCGCCAGCGAGCCAAATGATGCTGGGTGATTGGGCCATCCCGGTCGGGCCGATCTTCCTCCTGCTCGGCTTCGCCCTGGTCCTCGGTCTGCTGGCGGTTCTGATCCGCCTGTTCGCGCCCCGTCGTGAAGCCGCCTATCGCCAGAAGGAATTCCTGAGCTCCGCCGAGCGCTCGTTCCTTGGTGTGCTGAACCAGGCTGCTGATGACGACTGGGGAGTGTTTGCCAAGATGCGGATCGCCGACGTGCTCACGCCCGCAAAAGGCATGAGCCGCTCGCGCTGGCAAAGCGCCTTCAACGCCATCTCGGCCAAGCACTTTGATT
>CAZUTZ010000081.1:0-9675 GCA_964623655.1 uncultured Wenzhouxiangella sp. | reverse complement strand
TATAAGCGCTCAGATTCTGCACCGTTATCCCTTGTTGTGCAATATGGGGGTGGTGCAGCGAAGCACCCGCAGTCTTCCCTGGCCGATGAATTGGCACGTGATTTGATCAATGCATGCAGCCCGGTTTGGCGTTGGCCCTCAGGGTTTCGGCCGATAGGGGGTCTTTTAATGTGCGCCAGCATACTGAGCGTTCCCGAGTCCTGTTGTAGTTTTGCCTATGGTAGACATCTCCCCAGCTCCGTTCCTATTTGTGGCGCGAGGGCAAAGAAGTGGATTCACAACAAAGGCGGATTAATAGGAGCGGCTGCTGATTGAGATGAATCCCGCACAAAAACGGCGTTCCGCTGACAGGCATCGCGCAAAAAAGGGAAAGAAAATTCCCCTGTGGCTGTATTGGGTCGCAGGAGGCGTCATATTTATTCTGTTATTAATAGTGTTGCTTCCTCCGCTGTTTGAAAAAGAGATCAGACAGCAGATTGAGAATGATATGTCGCAGAACCTCGACGCTTTTACGTTTGAAGTAGGCGAGGTGAAAATTCATCCGTTCAGCCTCTCTTTTGTGCTGCATGATCTTGTTCTGATTCAGGATGACTTTCCTGATCCTCCGGTAGCGAACGTATCTCGACTGCGTGCGGGCGTGGATTGGTGGCAGTTACTGAAAGCCAATCTACTGGCAGATTTTCTATTCGAGGAAACCACTTTCCATCTGAACATGGAGCGGTTGCAGAAGGTGGTGGATGATGATCCGGATGAAAGGGCAAATCTTTTTGAAGCACTCGATTCGATTCACTTTCTGGACTTCAACCTTGTTGAGCTGCATGATGGAGAGCTGACATTCATTGCTGAAGATGGCGGTGTCATACAGCTTCACGATATTGAAGTCGAAATTGAAGATATGTTGGTCGGGCGCGAAACGAGTGATGAGCTTCCTTCTGCTTTCCGCTTTGAATGTGCTATGGCCGAAGGTCGTATGGCGATTCAGGGTCGGGCCGATTTGCTTGCCAAGCCTGACCCTTCTTTAAGCGGTCGATTTACGGTCGAAGACATTGCCTTGGCGGAGCTTTCAGCACTGCTGACTGAATTCGGGGTTTTTGTCAGTGACGGCAGCTTGAATGCCAGCGGTTACCTGGATTATCGCGATGCCGGCAATGCGTTGTATTTCGAGGACCTGGTGTTGCGGGACTTCTGGTTTGATTATGTGCTTGGCGATAAGGGGGTAGAGCAGGATGCTGAGCAAAAGAGCGATACTGAGGAGACCGTGGAGACCCTGGAGGGCTCGGACCCGGAAGGGCTCCGGCTGTATATCGACCGCCTGCTTGTTGGTGGCACATTCGGGTTTGTCAATCAGCGTGCTGACCCTGAGTACCGTGTTTTTCTTGAGGATGCCCAGTTCAGCGTTTACAACTATAGTAATGAATTCCATGAGGGGGTTGCTGAAATACACCTGGAAGGGCTGTTCATGGGCAGTGGCGAGACACTGGGTACTGCCACGTTTCGCCCTTTGGGTGAGTATCCTGAGTTCGATCTGGCTCTGGAGATCAACGAAACTCAACTCACCTCGCTCAATGATGTGCTGCTGGCCTACGGTAATTTCGATGTGCAGGACGGACACTTCAGTTTTTTTACCGAGCTCTCAGTAGCTGATGGCTACATTGACGGGTACATGCGGCCCCTTTTTGGTGATATGGAAGTCCATGATGGCCGTGATGAGGACGATACATTGATTGACGGGCTTTACGAGACAGCCATCGGGGCGATTACCAGCCTGATGGAGAACGTTCCACGTGATGAAGTGGCAACGCAGATAGATATATCCGGCCCGCTTGATGATCCGGAAATGAGTACCTGGGAAATAATCTGGGGGCTGATACAGAATGCGTTCTTCGAAGCCATACTGCCCGGTTTTGAGTCAGAGCTCTGAGGTTGACTCTGTCTTGATCCGGGGGCGCGGGTCTTGAAACCTATTGACGGCGATGACGCGGCCGAGGGCATGACGCGCACTGACGAATCTCCAATGGATGAATTCGATCCCGAGCAAGCGACCTGGCAGGCCTGGCTTGGTCCGCTAGCGATCGGCGTATTCGGGATCATCCTGGTCTTTCTGATTCGGCGCTTCAGCCGCAGGAGTGCCGATCGTGATTAACCTTGATACGTAGATCCCGGTGTCGGCGTCAACGACAACACCGTGGCAGGCAACAAGCTTGAAATCGACAGCTAGTTGTAATCTGGCTCCGCGATTCCAGTACGACGCTGACGGGGGTTCTACGGTTTCCTGCAGGCTTCCTGCGTAAACTGCAACCTGAATGGGGCTGCGATGGGGATTTCGGTTTCTGATTCTATGGAGTCTTGTCAGGCCGGTACGTCTGTGTCGGCCTGCACTAAAACCAAGCCCGGGCAGCCAGAATGAACGCCTTGGGCGCCCGTGAAAAAGTCAGCCGGGCAATGCCCGGCTGATCGACTGTTGATTGGAGGGATTCTTACTCGGCGAACTCGCAACTGACCTCAGGGTTCCAGCTTGCGAAGATACCGTCCGGATTGTGTTTGGCGGTCCAGACGTGCAGGGCCCAGATTCCAAACGGGCCAACGTTTGGATTGAAGAGCAGATCCTGCCCCAGGAACCGGGGCGGCTCCTCGTTCTCCCACAGATTCCCCGGGATGATGTACTCGACGCCGAGCAATTCCATCGACCCGTCTTCCATAGGGGTATAGAGCAGAACCTCGGGCCGAAGCAGGGTCAGGAAGCCATTGCCCAACTGCTCCATATTGTGCACGTGGTAGCCCATGCCACCCGACGGGCTTTCAACGCATCCGCCCAGGATCGTGTCCCAACCGGCAGCAATCGCCACATCGTAGCTGTAGAAAGCGCTGGTGGCCCTGCGCAACTGATTGAGTTGCCCGGCCAGTTCCCGGCAACGCGGCGGGGCGTTGCGTTCCGGGCGACCATCCAGCCAGGTTTCGCAATTTTGGCCCTGGCTACCCGGGCCACCGTGCTCAGTGTGGGCGACAACACCTGCGGATGCAGCAATCGCGGTAAGGCCGATCAGTGCAGCCCCCATCGCAGTGATCAGCGAATTGTGAGTGAATTGGTTCATCTTGGATCCTCCAGTTGTTTCAGGGACTGTCGTCTTGTTTCCGGGACAGCCGTCTTGTGGATGTGAGCAGCTGACCGGGCTCAAGGTTGGCCCTCCGAGCTCATAAAGACTTATGAAAACCCTCAAGAAGCGCTCAAATGTTTCTCCGGCGGCGTATTTGAGATAATCCGAATAACGTTGCCTGCCAGAGCCGGCTGGCGTATATAAACAGAATGATTTACCGATTTGGCGACTTCGAACTCGACCCCCGGCTGGGCATATTGCGCGGGCCGGACGGTGACAGGACCCTGCGCAAGCAGACTTGTCGCCTGCTCGAGGTGCTGCTGGAGCGGGCGCCGGATCTGCAGGACCGCGACACTTTGCTTGATCTGGCCTGGGGCCGGACAGCACTATCGCCGAACGTGCTGCCGCAGGCGGTCAGTGAGCTGCGTCAGGCCCTGGGTGACCGGGCCCAGTCGCCGCGTTACATCGAAACCCTGCACCGCAGGGGCTATCGTGTGATTTGCTCTGTCGAGGTGGTCGAAGAAGCGGGCAAACTGCCTGAAGACAGCACGGAGCAAGCAGCGTCAGGGCCTGTCGCTGCCGGCACCGGTGAACCGGTCAATCGCACCCTGATCTACGGAATGCTGGGCTTGCTGGGTGTTCTGGCGGTCGTGCTGGGCTTGTGGTGGCAGCAGATTTCGATCCAGCGCTGGCTGGACAGGGAGGCGATTCCCGAGATCCGCGATCTGATGGGCCAGGACCTGGCCGCCGCCTGGCGGCGCTTGCGTGAGGTTCGTGAGCGCGCGCCGCTAGATCACCGCCTAGAACAGATGTGGCTGGACATCGCGTTGCCGAACCGTCTCGACAGCGAGCCACCGGGGGCCGAAGTGGCTGTGCGCGGCATGCAGGAAAGCGATCAGGACTGGATTGTCCTGGGGAAAACGCCATTGGAAACCATTAGTCTGCCGCTGGCGATGCTGCGTTTCCGGGTCAGCCTGCCGGGATATGCGACGGTTGAAGCTGCACCCGGGATTCTGCCACTGGCCGAGACCTTCGTACTGCAGCCGCTCGAAGTGGTGCCGAACGGCATGGTTTACGTGCCGGCCGGAGATGTAACTTACCTGCAGCAGCGCCGCTCTCTGCCCGGCTTCTGGATCGACCAGTTTGAGGTGAGCAACCGCGACTATTTTCAATTCATCGAGGCCGGAGGCTATCGGCAGCCGGAGTTCTGGAGCCATTCCGCGTTTGACGAGGGCAGGGAGCTGGGCTGGGACGAGCTGATGTCGCGCCTGGTTGACAGCACCGGCCTGCCCGGGCCCTCGACGTGGGCCATGGGCACCTATCCGGCTGGCATGGATGCCCATCCGGTCAGCGGGATCAGCTGGTTCGAGGCGGCGGCCTACGCGCAGTTTGTCGGCCGGCAGCTCCCGACCGTATTCCATTGGCGCCGGGCGGCCGGCCTGGGCACGCCGCAGCACCAGAACTTTTCCGATGTGCTGCTGGCCAGCAACTTCAAATCCAGCGCGACTGTGCCGGTGGGATCACTGGACAGCCTCGGCAGCTACGGCACCTTTGACATGAGCGGCAACGTCGCTGAGTGGTGTTACAACGCAGACGGTCAACTGCGCCATATCCTGGGTGGGTTTTACCTGGAAGATTCCTATCGCTTTGCCGATGTCGAGGCGCGCCATCCACTAGAGCGTACGTCGGGTTTCGGGCTCCGTCTGATGTGGCAGGACGAAGCGCTGGAAGACAGCCTGACCGCGGCGGTGGTCACCCCCGACCGGACGCCACCGCTGCCGGTTGATCAGGAGACTTTTGCCATTTACGCGCGTTTGTTCGATTACGACCAACTACCGTTGGATATCCATGTCGAAGAAATCGATGACTCGCACCAGGACTGGCGCCGCGAGCGGGTCAGTTTTCGCGCGCCCTACGGCGACGATCGCGTGCTGGTTCAGCTGTTCATTCCGCACCGTGCCAGCCCTCCCTATCAGGCTGTGATCAACTTCCCGGGCGGAGACGCGATTCTTCTCGACTCCAGCCAGCGCGCGGGCCTGCATCATGTCGAGCCCTTCCTGCGCAGCGGTCGGGTCGTGGTCTATCCGGTCTACCAGGGCACCTTCGAGCGCAAAGTGCCGGGCATAGCCGGTCCGGTTGGTGTGCGCCAGCTGCTGGTTAACCAGATCAAGGATTTGCGGCGGACGATCGACTACCTGGCTACGCGCGAGGATATCGATATGGAGCGCCTGCTTTACCACGGTGTTAGTTATGGAGGCAGTCGGGCGCCGTTCGCGCTGGCCCTTGAGGAGCGGTTCCATGCAGCAATCATCATGTCGGGCGGGCTGGGAGTCTGGACTCACCTGCCAGCGGAAATACAGCCGCACAACTATCTGCCTCGGGTTCGTCTGCCCGTGCTGATGATCAATGGCTCACGGGACTACAACTTTCCCGTCGACACAGCCCAACGCCCATTCTTCGAACTGCTGGGCACCCCCGCGGAGCATAAGCAGCACCTGGTGCTGGACTGGGGCCATTTGCCGCCGCACTACAGCGATGTGATCCGGGCCTATCTGGAGTGGGCCGACCGCTGGCTGGGGCCGGCCTTGCTCTGAAGTCCTGGCGACCGGTCGGCAGCGCTCGGGCGACAGAGGCGCTCCAGTCCCGCGACCCCTGGGCGGATCGTTCTCTGAGAATTTCACGCCGAATTTCTCCAAAAGCACAAAACGTGATAGAGATCACAAAACAGCTTGAAAAACGTGAACCAGAACGCCTATACTCCGAAAACTCGGGGAGGGGCTTTTGCGGCAGTATCCGCCTCGAACACTCCCTGGGGGACCATCCCATCGTGAGGAGTATGAAAATGAAACGCTATATCAAGATCGGCATTCTGGCGGGACTGTTGATGTCTGCGCAGGCGTTTGCTGCTTCCGGCGCTTCGGTGATCGTGCGTTGCCAGGGGGGCTGCGACGCGGCCATCGAGCAGATCACGACCGCTGGCGGCAGCATCACTTATCAGTACAAGTACGTTGATGCCCTCGCGGCCAGCGTGCCCTTCGAACACTACGGCGCCATCGGGGGCTGGTCCGGTGTGGCCCATGTCTGGAAGGACATCGAAATCGAGGCACCGTCGGCAACCGAAACGCTCGACCTCGGCGATGCCTACGATGTGCTCGACGCCGTTGCGCTCGAGGTAATTCCCGACGATTACTTTGAATCGGTGCTCGCCACTGGCGTCGGCCCGTTGCACGCCGACGGCCATCTGGGTGATGGAATCCAGGTCGTGGTGATCGATTCCGGCACCGCTCCGGTCAGCGCCTTCAGCCGCGCTGGCTGCAGTGTCGACGACCCCACCGTCATCGGCGGCGAAACGTTCATTGCTGGCGCTGATCCGACCGAACCTTCGGCGACGAGCCTGTTCAACGGCCCCCACGGTACCCAGGTCGGCACCCAGATCGCGGCCAATACTCTGTTCGGGTTCAGTACCGCCGGTGTGCTCGCCCAGTCCGTTCTGACGCACTCGCCAGCTGGAGCCATTCCCGAGATTGTCCCCGGCGTGACCGCTATTCCGATGGTCGGCACCGCCCCCTGCGCCCGCATTTACGCGCTCAAGACCTTCCGCGCCGCCGGCGGCGGTGCGCCGCGCTCGGACATCGCAGCTGCCATGGAACGCGCCATCGAACTGCGCGAGAACTTCAACCAGGGTATGCCGACGACCCCCGTATCCGGCTCGGGTACGGCCGAAGACCCCTACGTTTACGACGCGCTCAAAATCGACGTTGTTAACATGAGCCTCGGTGGTCCCACGCTGTTCGCCGGTTTCGAAATCACCGATCAGCTAACCGAGAAGATGCTTGATGTCGGCATCACGGTCGTCAATTCCGCTGGCAACTCAGGACATGCCGCCATGACCGGTGGCAGTGCGGGTACCGGCTTCGGCACGCTGACGGCGGGTGCTGCCAGCCTGACCCACAACGAAAGAATCCTGCGCGACGTTCAATTCGGTATCGGTACCGGCTCGCTCTACCGTCCGGCCGATCATCATCAGGTCGCCAGTTTCAGTTCACGCGGGCCCACCGCGGACGGGCGTATCGGCGTCGACGCAGTAGCCAATGGCTTCGCCAATTTTGCCCAGAACCCGAATGGTGGACTCTCTCTGGTTAGCGGGACTTCGTTTTCGGCTCCGACCATCGCCGGTGCCGCCGCCGTCCTGCACGGCGCCGAACCGGGTGCCGGCGGATTGCTGGTTCGCAATGCCCTGGTCCAAACCGCCGATCCGGAATTCCTCGGCGACGATTCGGCGCCAATCGACCGTGGCCAGGGCTTCATCCGGACCGACGCCGCACTTGCTGCCCTCCAGGCTGGCTCGGTCGGCACTGACCTGCCGTCCGGGCCGGAAAGCAACTCGGTGCGCGGTAATATCGCCAGCGCCGGCTTTCAGGTCATTCAGCTCGGCAATCGGGGTTACTCGACTGCACTCCAAGACCTGCTGCCCGGACAGGTGGCGCATTTCTTCATCCAGACCAACTCCCGTACCGATGCCCTGGAAATTGGCCTGAGCAACGTGATGCCGGAGTTGCCGCCGGGTGAGCAAAATGCGTTTTTTGGCGACGACCTGTTCGTCGTGGTTCAGGATGCCATCACCTCGACCGGATCAACGCTGGCTTCCGGATTCATCAATGCTGATACCACGCTCGTGGCCAACAGCCCGCAGGCCGGGCTGGTGCGCGTTGCCGTCATGGGCGACTGGACCAATGCGGGCCGGATTTCGGCTGATCTCGACATTCACGCCATCCGCGGCAAGAGTCCCAAGCGGTTTGCGCACGGCCGGCTACAGGAAGGAGAGGATCGCATGCTGACCGTGCAAGTGCCCGAACAGGCCACAACTGCCACGTTTGAATTGCGCTGGCAGCAGGACTGGGGCGCCTATCCCACCGACGATCTCGACCTGATCGTCATCGATCCACAGGGTGACCTGGTCATCGAGATCGGGCCTTCTGGACCGTTCCTCCCGGGCGCGACTCTCAACAGCCCGGAAAAGGTCGTGATCAATAACCCCATGGCCGGGGAATACACTGTCCTGATCCAGGGCTTTACCGTCTGGGACGACCGTGGAAGCCGCGCCCATTACACGTTCTACGCCTACGACCAGGATGAAACGACATTCTGATCGGAGCTCGCGTCCAGATCGACGGCAACATCAACCGGAGGCCGGCCACGCGCCGGCCTCCCGAGTGACTCCCTTTTTGAGAATCCCTGAATATCTATTCACAGCCCGGTTCAGAGGTTCCTTGATCAATGGCAGTGGTTCAGGGGCTTTGTTAGCCACCGCGCAGACGGACGTTGGTATATGGGAGAGACTCTTGCCAAGCAGTGGCAGCCTGACGGCTTCCACCCCGTCCACTACAGCAACCAACGGTGAATATGATGAGCAATCTAACCAGTAGCGGTGATCCCATCAGGGAGCGTGTTTCCGAGAGCGCGCATGATTCAATGGAGCAGGTCGGAAAGACCGCTGGCAAGGCCAGGGAACGGCTCGGCCATGAGGCCCGGGCTGCGAAGGATCATGCCAGGAAAGTCGGCCATAAAGCGAAGGAGCAATCCGAAGAAGCTGTCCACTCAATTGACACCTTCGTGAAGGATAATCCCTGGACCTCTGTTGGCATTGCGTTTGCCACAGGCACCCTGGTGTATTTCCTGAGAAAGCACTGATCAGTTCGGTTGCCCCTCAGTAGAGAATCCCGCCCGTGTTTTCAGGCGGGAGGTCCACCGTTCGCAGGCGGGGCAGCTCGCTCCAGAGACCGGATGTTGGAGACTTTCCGGTGCCCATGGCTCGATCATCTCTGAGTGCTACCTGGTATCACCCATTAGAGTCTCTCTGCCTGTCCTGGTCTCTCCTCTCCTGGCCGCCAATGGTCCGAAGTGCCAGGATTTCCAGGCTGGCCTCGGCAGGCTCGGAGTCGCCGACGGGACTTTCCAGAACTCCGGACAACTCGACCTGGGCCGCCTCGATGCTTTGCAATTGAACCTGAAGCTGGCACGTGGATCCCGCCCCCACGGAGCCATCAGCCCACATGATCGTCGGGGTGCCGCCGATGTCCACCAGGTCGAGGTTGCCGGCGGGACAGTCGGAGCCTGGGGGGTTGGTCGCATCAGGTTCCAGCTGTTCCGGGAGGGGAATTGAAAGTGCCAGATCGTCCATGGCAATGGGATTGCTGATGTTGTCCACGGACAAGGTCAGGACCAGTGATTCGCCCACAACGATCGGGTCTTGCGAGACCGCAATCGATAGTCCGGGAATGTAGGCCAGCGCCTGAACACGCACATTGGAGATGAGCCAGTACCACCCCCAGGTACCGTTATCGTCGAAGTCGAAACCAACCTGAAAGCCATCTTCGGCACTTGTTCCGGACAGTTCATTCCACGCGGTCGTGCCAACAGCCGGAAGATCGCCTTGCGAGGTGTCGTAAACCCGTATGGTTTCCCGGATTCCATTGTGGAGGAGGGCCAGGGACTCGGTCTGATTACCGAACTGCATGGATACGCAAACCGTGACGTCTAGGACTGTAACCTCGCGCGCAGTCGTGCGTATATAGGGGTA
>CAZUTZ010000080.1:0-9858 GCA_964623655.1 uncultured Wenzhouxiangella sp. | reverse complement strand
AGGAAATACTGCCCCGGAGCGACGCCTCCGATAGTTGCAAATGTCACCGCTCCGCCTAAAGCACGGATCGGACCGCCACCGGCAACTCGGCCATCCGAATCGAAAAGATTGAAATATCCCACAACACCATCGCCGCTGGCCACGGGTGCTTCGCCAGTGGCAGCATCAATGAGCGTACCGGTGAGCGTACCCGCCGCCTCCAGAGTCGCATTGACGCCCGCCACGGCGCCGCCGATTGGGACTTCCAGTGCCGTGCCTCTGGCCCGCTCGCAGCCGAAAAACGGGCACGGCTGGCCGTTATGCAATTGTCGCTGCAGGCTGAAGTCGAACGATCGCAATTCGATGAAATAGCTGCCGCCGGCCAGACCGCCGACGCTCCAGTCAGGGACGCCCGGCGGTACCGTTAAGAGGGTTACCTGGAGGCCCGCGCCGTCGTAGACCGAAACCAGCCTTAAGGCGTCGTCGGGAAGCAGCGACCCGGAAATGCTTGCCGCCGGTCGCATGGAAAAATCAATCGACGCGAGCTGCTCGCCTTCCTCGATTTCGAGCGCGTCAGTCGCCCGAAGGGCGCAAGATCGGTACTGGCACACAACATTATCGAAAGCGGTGGTGACGTAATTCTGCGCGGGGTCCGAAGCAACGACGTTGTAGTCTCCGGGCGGCAAGGCCAGCGGCGTCGTATAGCTGCCGTCTACGGCACTGATTCCGGCAAAGAGAAGGTTGTTTCCCTGCGAAACACCCGGTTCGTCAACAAGATACGGCGTCACCCGGACGTTCGCAATGGGTTGTCCGGAACCGGCAGACGAAATCGTCCCGGAGAAATGCCCGCCCCCGGGGGTCAGTGCGAAATCGATATCTTCGACAACGTCGCCGGGAGACACCTCAACTTCGCCGTCACCGGGGCAGCCGAAAAAGCAAAGCGGATTGGTCGGGCTACCGTCAAAACGGGCTGGCAAGTGGTTCGGACTGCCGGCCTCGATAAAGAGAATCTGGCTGGGCGGGTCGCCAGGGAAATTCACTTCAATCTCATAATCACCGCTGTCGTTGGTTTGCCCGGTCCAGAAAGAAAATTGGTCAACGGAGGCCACCACGGTCGCCCCGCTGATCGGCTCACCGCTACCTGCCTCGGTAAGCTGGCCACTAATGGTCGCCAATTCCGACGCGTAGGCTGAACCCCCAAGAAAGTTGAACATCAGCAGCAGTGCGCCGACACCAAGTCCCGTAAATCGCATGTGAGCTCTCCCAGTCATCGACCGACTGAACAAGGGCTTGTCCAATCTTCGGCCGATTCGTGTCCCAAAAAATACAGCAGCTTATTTAAACCCTACCGGTTTCACTATAAGAGGTACACCTCTGCCGCGCAACATTCAGGGTCAGACCGGTTCTGCTTGGTACTTGGTGAACATTCCAGACGCTCATCCGCGATGACCCAAGCGCGTCAGAGCGTCCTCGGCTCCGGGCAAAAGCCGGGTGAGCAGGGGTTTGCGGGTCTGCTTGCGGATCAGGTAAAGCTCCGCTTCGCGACTGCGTTCGAACAGATAGTCATCGCTGGTCTGGAGTTTGTCGGTAAGTTGATGCTCCAGCGCCGGGCCGCCGTACCAGTACTCGCCGGTGGCAATCTTTTCCAGATCCACCTGCGGGCGGTGGCGGGCGACGAAATCCTTGAACAGGGCATGGGCCTGTTCGATTTCCTGCTGGAATTTCTCCCGTCCCTGGTCGGTGTTTTCGCCGAACAGGGTCACGGTTCGCTTGTGCTCGCCCGCCATGAATTGCTCAAAATCCACATCGTGGCGCTTGAGCAGGCGGTTGAAGTTGGGCAACTGGGCAATCACGCCGATGGAACCGAGGATGGCAAACGGGGCGCTCAGAATCGTGTTGGCTGTACAGGCCATCATGTAGCCGCCGCTGGCGGCGATCTTGTCCACCGCCACGGTCAGCTTGATGTCGCGATCGCGCAGCCGCAGCAGCTGCGCCGCCGCCAGACCGTAAGCCGGGACCATGCCGCCACCGCTTTCAAGGCGCACGAGCACTTCGTCCTCGGCCCCGGCCACGGTGAGGACGGCCGTGATCTCATCGCGCAGCGCTTCAGTCGCACTCGCCCTCAGGTCACCCTTGAAATCCAGCACGAACAGACTGGGCTTGGGGCTTTTCTTGCCTTCCCGCTTGAGCTCGGCCTTCAGTGCCTTGTGCTCGCGCTTGAAAAGCTTCGGCGGCAGCATGGCTGATTTGAGCGTCAGGCTGGCCTGCCGATAGGCCTTGTTCAGATGGCGGACCTCGAGTTTTTCGGGTCCGGCATCGGGTTCCCGGGCAGCACGAACAAAACCGGCAACGGCAGCGACGACGACCAGCAAAAACAGCGCGACCGTACCGGCTTTGGCCAGAAAGAGTCCGTATTCGTGGAGAAATTCCATGAGGTGTGCATACAAGATATCGACGTGGCCGAAGAGTCTAATGCCTCCCTTGAAACTGGGTATCAGCAGCTCTTCATCCCATTTTTTTCCGGCCTATTTGACGCCGGTCAAAAAGACCTCTTAATTAGAACATTAGGATGAGCGCATCCGGAGTGAGAGCTTTGCGCTCGAATTCCGGCAGCGGAGATCGCGCTAGCGGTTTTTCGACTCTTTTTTCGTCTTGCAGGAGAGACATCCATGCGTTTGAAGTTTGTTTTGTATCTGGCGCTGACCGCGCTGCTGTTCGGCACGGCCTCGGCGCTGGCCGACGAGATTCAGGGCCGCATTCAGGAAATTTCGCGGATTGCGGGCACGGTACAAATCGACGTCCCCGGCCAGGACCCCGTGGTCGTTCGTTTTGACGATGACACCCAGTTCATCGAAGCCGACGGCATCGGTGATCTTTCGGGCAACGATCTGGTTCGGGTCACGTTCGAGCGCGGCCAGCCGGCCAGCGTCATCGAGAAGGTGGTATTCGCCCTGCCGGAGGGCATGGAGATCACGACCGAAGAACTTTTGGACTTCATGACCGGCGAAGAGCCCTACACCCTGGTTGACGCCCGCCCGGCCGGGCCATTCGAGGCAGGAACCATCCCTTCTTCGGTCAACGCTTTCCCCAACGCAGACGATTTTCTGGAGCGGCTGGAAGAAGCAGCGCCGGACAAGGACGAACTGGTGATCTTTTACTGCGGTGGCCCGACGTGCCCGCACACCGGCACGGCCATCGGCAAGGCTCAGGAAGCCGGCTACACCAACATCAAGGGCTATCAGCCCGGCACGCCCGCCTGGCGCCGTGCCCAGTTGCCGATGCACAGCCAAGCCGAATGGCTGGCCGAACGCCTCAATCCCGGCCATGTCGTGATCGACACGCGCAACCAGGTTGCCGCCATGCGCGGGCACCTGCCCACCGCGGTCACCATGCCCGCAGCCAACTTCGAGGCCCTGACTGAGACCTTCATCGAAGAAGAGCGTGAAGCACGGATGCCGGGAGTCTCCGACCGTCGCGCACCGATCATTCTCTATAGCGACGACCACAACACCCAGGATGTGCTGGTGGCCTACCGCGAGCTGGCCAGCTGGGGATATCGTGACATCAGCATTCTCAAGGACGGATTCGAGGGCTGGGAAGCCGCCGGCAAACCCACCGAGAGCAACGCGCTGTCTCTGTCGATCAACTACGTGCGTCAACTGCCACCCGGTGCCATTGCTCCGGAAGAATTTGCCGCCATGGAATTCCCGAACGATGCCATCCAGTTGGTCGACGTGCGTTCCGATGACGAAATCTCGGGCGGCATGATCCCCGGCGCGATCCATGCGCCGCTTGATCGGCTCGAGGCCATGATGGACGAACTGGACAAGGACAAGCCGGTCATCCTGCATTGCGCCACCGGCGTTCGCGCCGAAATGGGTTATCGCACCCTCAATGCAGAAGGCTTTGACGTCCAGTACGTCAACGTCGAAATGCAAGTCGCCGGCGACGGCAGCTTCGTCATCCTGTAAGCGGCGCTCGCTGAGTCATCGCTTCAACCGGCGGAGCACCCTGCTCCGCCGGTCATTACCCCAGGCATCCGTACAAGCAGGTCTAGCAGCTCATGAAAAGACGCCAATTCATTCAACTTTCAGCCACTCTCAGCGCGGGCGCCATGGCGCCGGTTGCGCTGACCGGCTGCGCCGACCGGCCTCTGCCGGGCACCGGCGAAGTCACCCGCACACCCACCGTGTGCAACGTCTGCTTCTGGCGCTGCGCCGGTACGGTTTTTACCGAAAACGGCCGTCCGTGGAAGCTGGAAGGCAATCCTGACGACCTGCACTCCACCGGTCGCCTGTGCGTGCGCGGCGACGGCGGCCTGGGGATGTACACCGATCCGGACCGCCTGAAACACCCCATGATCCGGGTTACTGAAAACGGCCAGCAACGTTTCCGCCAGGCCACCTGGGACGAAGCGTTCGACTATATCGCCGCCAAGATGAACCGGATCAAGGATGAGCACGGCGAAGATCGCCTGTGCCTGTTCTCGCACGGCTCGGGCGGCAGCAATTTCCGCCGCATGCTGACCGCATTCGGCTCACGCGGCTTTACCCAGCCGTCATTCGCCCAGTGTCGCGGCCCGCGCGACGTGGGCTTCGCGCTGACCTACGGTGAAGGCGTCGGCTCACCCGACCGCACTGATATGGAAAACTCCCGCTGCATCGTTCTCATCGGATCCCATCTGGGCGAGAACATGCACAATTCCCAGGTTCAGACCTGGATCGCGGCCCTGCGCAAGGGTGCAACATTGATCACCGTCGACCCGCGCTTTTCGGTCGCCGCCGGCAAGTCCAAGCACTGGTTGCCGATCAAGCCGGGCACCGACATGGCCCTGCTGCTGGCCTGGATGCATGTCCTGATCAACGAAGGGCTTTACGACGCCGACTACATTGCACAATACGCCACCGGCCTGGATCAGCTGACCGATCACGTGCAGCAGTACACGCCGGAGTGGGCGTTCCTGCAGACCGGTATTCGCCCGGAAGTGATCCGTGAAACCGCCCGCGAGATGGCCAAGGCGTCTCCGGCGACCGTCGTCCATCCCGGCCGGCACGTGACCTGGTACGGCGACGATACCCAACGCTCGCGCGCCATCGCGATCCTGACCGCCCTGCTCGGCGCCTGGGGCCGCGAAGGCGGCTACATGGCAATGGAAAACGTGCAGCTGCCCAGCTACCCCCTGCCCGACCCGCCACCGCCGAAGAGCAACTGGATGGAAGAAGTCCAGGGCGAGTATCCGCTGGCCCCGGCCGGCATTGCCCAGAAAGTCATTGACGCCTCGATCGGCGACGACGCCTTCTTCAAGGGCTGGTTTGTCTACAGCGCCAACCTGGGCTACACCATTCCGGGTGTCAGGGAAAAGCTCGAACAAGCCGCCCAATCGCTGGACCTGATGGTCGTGGTCGACACCATGCCGTATGAGGTGACCGGCTTTGCCGACGTGATTCTGCCCGAGTGCACTTATCTGGAGCGCTTCGATCCGATTCGCAACAGCCCCGAGCGCAACCCGTCGCTGGCGGTCAACTTCCCGGCTTTCGAGCCCAAGTACGACTCCAAGCCAGGCTGGTGGATGGCCAAGAACATCGCCGAGCGTCTGGGCCTGGGCGAGTGGTTCCCGACCGACGACTACGGCGAAGAACTGGACTGGCAGCTGCGCCAGGTCGGCAGCTCGCTGGAAGAAATGCGCCGCATCGGCGTGAAAAACTTCCCGCGCCAGACGCCGAAGTATTTCGCGCCGGGCGAGCAGCGCGAGTTCCGCACCGGCTCGGGCAAGATCGAGCTTTATTCCGACCTTCTCGCCGATTTCGGCCATGACCCGATGCCGGTCTACACGCCGCCGCCGACCCGGCCGGACGAGAAACACCTGCATCTGAACTACGGCCGGGCCGCCGCCCATACCTTCGGCCGCACCATCAACAACCCGGTGCTTTTCGAACTCATGCCGGAAAACACGGCCTGGATTCACCCCGTGGCTGCCGGCGATTTTGGCGTTGAAAACGGCGAGTATGTGCGCCTGAAGAATCAGGACGGCGTGGTCAGCCTGCCGGTCCGGGTGCGCGTGACCCAGCGCATTCGTCCCGATTCGCTGTTCATCGTCCACGGCTTCGGCCACACCGAGTCGGATTTGAAACTGGCCAAAAACCGCGGCGCCGACGACCAGGGACTGATTACCAACATCCTGATCGACCCCATCATGGGGGGCACCGGCATGCGCGGCAATTTCGTTACCGTTATTCCTGAGGAGGCAAGCGCATGATCCGCTACGCAATGGTCATCGACACGACACTTTGCATTGGTTGCGGCGACTGCGTCGTGGCCTGCAAGACCGAAAACAAGTTGCCCGCCGGCCTGAACCGGGACTGGGTGGTGGAAATGACCACCGGCACCTATCCCGATCTCAAGACCGAGTTTCGCTCCGAGCGGTGCAACCACTGCACCAAGCCGACCTGTCTGTATGCCTGCCCGACCGCGGCGACGTACCGCTGGGAAGACACCAACATTGTTCTGGTCGACCCCAACAAGTGCACCGGCTGCGGCGCCTGCATCGCTGCCTGCCCGTACGACGCACGTCTGGTCATGAACGAAGGCTACATCAGCAAATGCACTTTCTGTCATCACCGCGTCGATCAGGGCCTGGACCCGGCCTGCGTCGCCCAGTGCCCGACCAACTGCATGTACTTCGGCGTTCTCGACGATCCGAACTCCAAGGTCAGCCGACTGCTGGCCACGCGTCAGCACAAGGTGCTGGCCGACGAGACGGGCAACGAGCCGCAAGTCTATTTCCTGACCTGATGCACTGACGCTGGAAGCCAAAACAATGCGCGAAGAAATCCTCATTACCACTCGCTCCAACCCCTACATCGACCCCCAGGTCGGGATCTGGGGCTGGCAGGTCATCGCCGATTTATTTCTGGTCGGCCTGACTGCCGGGGCGCTCATCTTTACCGCCATGGTCATCCTCAACCGGCGCGAAGCCCAGTACAGCTTCACCGCCAACCGGCTGCCGTTGATCGGACTGATTTCGATCGGCCTGGCGATGACCTTCCTGTTCCTGAAGCTGACCCACAAGATCGTGTTCTGGCGCTTTTTCGGCGCCTTTGTGCCGACTGCGGTGATGTCCTGGGGCGCCTGGCTGCTGCAGCTGGTGATTCTCGCCATCCTGTTGCTGACCCTGCAGGGCCTGCGCGGCGGCTTCCCGTCGCTGGCCAGAATCGTCGACAAGTTCAAGATCGGCACCCTGGCGCTGGATCTGGCCGAGAAATACCGTCGACCGATCGCCTGGGCCAGCGTCGTGCTGGGCGTGATCATCGCCTTTTACACCGGCTCGCTGATGACTTCCATGGAAGCCCGTCCGTTCGGCAGCAGCGGCCTGATGGCGCCACTGTTCCTTGCTTCCGGCCTGGCCACGGCAGCCGCCATCGTGCTGATCGGCACCCGAGACGCCGGCGAGCGCCTGCTGTTTTCGCGCACCTTGTTCGGGGTGATGCTGTTCAAGAGCGTGCTGCTGGCTCTGAGCCTGGCCAATCTGGCCAACGGTTCGGCCGTGCAGATGGAAGCGGTCCAGCTGGTCTTCGGCGGTGAATACACCCAGCTGTTCTGGCTGTTCTTCGTCATCCCCGGTCTGCTGGTGCCGCTGGCCATCGAGGCTTTCGGCCTGCGCCACAAGGCCCGGGCCGGCTGGATGATGCTCAGCCCGGTGCTGGTGCTGTATGGCGCCTACATGCTGCGCCAGCTCGTGGTCGATCTCGGCCAGGTCTCCGGGCACTTGCATTACGTTAACCAGTACAACCCGGCCCTGCTCGAACTTTTACGCTAGAATCTCGATTAGTCCAAGCTAATCAAGAGAGTTGTAATCGTATGAAGTCGAGCTTCAGGGGAATCCTTGCCGCTGGCGGCATGGCTGTTTCAGCGGCATTGGTACTGACCGGATGCGGTCAATCGGATGAAATCAGCGGCGGCGATCTGGAGCGGGTTGGCTCCTCCATCGCCCGGGGTGAGGCGGTGGTTACGGTGCCGACGCTGTCTCAACGCATCGTCGAGGACCGTGGTGACCTCCGCCTGGTCGATCTGCGACCGGTGATTGAATTCGAGGACGGTCACATCCCCGGCGCCATGAGTGCCGGCGTCACCGAGGTCATTCGCGCCGACCGCGCTCGTGAGATGGCCGGCAATCGTGATCTCGTGCTCTACAGCGGTGACGGCGTCGCTGCCGGCCAAGCTGCCGCATTGCTGCAGCTGCAGGGCGTCAACGTGGTTTCCCTGCAGGGTGGATTTGAAGCCTGGGACGCCTGGACGCGTGACCCTTCCCTGGAATTGCCAGGTCAGGAGCCCCAGCTGAGTTCAGCTGAGCGCCAGGCCATGACGGACTTCTTCCACGGTGACGAAGCAGCCCCCGCCACGCGTGATGAGCGCGCCGCTGCCATGGGCCTTCGGCCGGCGGCCAGAGATGATGCGCCCGATGCACCCGCAGTCGACGATCCGCTGGGCCTTGGCCTGCAGTTCGGGCTGGGTGTGGGTATCGACTTCGAGCTGCCGGTTGCCGGAGAAGTCGCCGAAGCGCCGGAAGAAGAACCAGCACCGCGCCGCCGGCTGCTGATCGGCGAGGGTTGCTAGAGCATTTTATTAGAGGTATCCCTTTGAACTACACGATGAAGCCGGCCGTCTGGGCCGGCTTTTTTTTCCTTATCGGAATCACGCTGGTTCATGCCGCTTGCGTGGACTGCCATGAGGCTCACTTGCCGACCACCGGCGACCCGCACGGCTTTGTTGCCGAACAGTGCCACTTGTGCCACCTCGGCAACCCCGAGAGCAGCGAGCTGGATGGGGCGCATACCGGCATGGTGGCCTCGCCCGGCTGGCTCGAAAACGCCGAACAGACCTGCGGCACCTGTCACGCCACCGAGACCGGGTATGTCCTGGAGGGTTTGATGCACAGCGGTCGCGGCATGGTCAACGTCACCCGCTACACCCTGGGCGAACAGGACCGGCCCGACCAGGGTCACGGCCGCCTTGACAGCCTGGAAGACAGCGTGGCCGATTCAATCCTTCGCAAACACTGTGCCAGCTGTCACCTGGGCCAGCCACAACACCAGATGACCACCGAACACCCCATCGGCAGCCGAGGCGGCGGCTGCCTGGCCTGTCATGCGCCCCACAAAAGCGAGCGCGACGAGTCCCACGTTCAGCTCTCGGCCACCGTGCCGGATCAAAGCTGCACCGGCTGCCATTCGCGCTCGGGCCGCATCAGCTTGAACTACGCCGGCCTGGCCGAGGTCGACGCCCACGTCATGGACGAGGACCACCCCCATCCGCTGTATCACCTGCCCGATGGCCGGCTGGTGGAAATGATCGACAACGACGTGCACCACGAAGCGGGCCTGGCCTGCACCGACTGCCACACCAGCCGCGACGTCATGGGCCCGACCGGGCACTACAGCCACGGCTCGGACGCCGTGGACATCCAGTGCGCCGACTGCCACGACAACCGCCGGGCCCGGATCACCGAGGACCAGTGGCCGTCGGATTTGCGCAACCAGCTGGGCCGCCTGCCCTTCGAGCGCGACGCCGAGCGCGAATTCGTGGTCACCGAGCGTCGCGGAACGCCGTTGTGGCATATCGAGCTTCGCGAAGACGGCAGCAAGCACCTGCACCGCAAGGTCTCAGGCGGCAGCGTCGAGATCCCGCCGCTGACAGCGGCCAGCCATCCCGACGACGGCCACCATGACCGACTGGCCTGCTCGACCTGCCACACCCAATGGGCGCCGCAGTGCCACGGCTGCCACATGGATTACGACCCCGACCAGGTCCAGTTCGACCATGTCGCGCGCGACTTCACCCCCGGCTCATGGTCCGACGAGCGCTGGGACATCTACAACGACG
>CAZUTZ010000079.1:0-10023 GCA_964623655.1 uncultured Wenzhouxiangella sp. | reverse complement strand
AGGCGTTGTGGAAATAGGCCAGGTACTGGATCTCCGGGATCGGTAAATAGCCAATCCCGGCATAGCCCTGGGCCAGTCCGAGGATGGTGGTTTCATCCAGCAGCGTATTGAAGACGCGACCGACGCCGAATTTTTCCCACAGACCCTTGGTGACCGTATAAACGCCGCCCTTGCGCGCCACATCCTCGCCGAACACCAGGCTCTCGGGATATTTGAGCATCAGGTCGGCGAGCGCCCGGTTGATCTGGATGGCCAGATGGCGCGGCGGCTGGTTTTCGGGCAGTTTGCCGAAGACGCACTCGCGCTCGGCCGGGCCCACCGCCCGGCCGGCCTCGGCCTGCACTTCGGGCTGAGAAAGCGGCGCCAGCGGTGCAACCACGTCGGCCAGATTCTCCAGCCTGGGCTCGGCGTCCGCCCGGTCGGCTTCGTCCAGGCAGCGCCGGCGCAAGGTTTCATAGCGCCGGCGAATGCCCTCCGGGCTCATCAGCCCCCGCGCCACCACTTGTTCGGCCGAACGCAGCAGCGGATCCAAAGCCTCACAGGCCGCGAGATCATCGGGGTTGCGATACTCGAGCTCGAAGTCGGTGCCGGCATGACCCATGAGCCGCGTGGTCCGCAAATGCAGAAAAACGGCCGACCGGCGCGCCCGACACTCATCGACCGCTTCGCGCACCGCATTGTAGGCGCCGGACAAGTCCAGGCCGTCGGCGTAGCGGTAGGTCAGGCCATGCCGTCGGGCGACGCTGTCGTGCACCCACTGACGCGGACTGGGCACTGAAATGCCCAGGCCGTTGTCCTCGCACACGAAAAGGATTGGCGTGGGCAGATTCTGATGACGCGACCAAGCGCAGGCATTGAGCGCGGTTTGCGCCGCGGCATGGTTGAGGCTGGCATCACCAAAGCTGCAAACCACGATGCTGTCGGCCGGGACTGGGAGTTCATGCCCGTCGCGCGCCGCGCGAGCGATGGCGAGCGCGCTACCGACCGCCTTGGGCAGATGCGAAGCGATGGTCGAGGTCTGCGGCAAGACCCATAACGGCGCGCTGCCCCAGACCTTGTGCCGACCACCGGAGGCGGGATCGCGGCTGGAGGCGGCGAAGGACAGGCAGGTATCGCGAATGAAATCCTGACCCTCCAGCTTGCGATAGCGCTCGGCCATGAAAGCGCCCGAACGGTAGTGCAAAAAGGCCGGGTCGGTATGACGGGTCAGACGCCCGATAAGCGCGTTGCCCTCGTGACCGCTGGAGCCGATGGTATAGAACACCTTGTTCTCCGCCCGCTTCACCCGAGCCATCAGGTCAAGCTGGCGCGAGGTCAACTGACTGTCGAACAACTCGAGCAAATCCGCCGGCGCAATCTGGCCGTGCAGCTGCGGCTGTATCCGACCGGCTTCGAGGGTGTCCAGGTGCGCCAGAAAGGCCTCGTCAACCACCTGAGCCCGATTCAGCCGACGTGCTGCGGATTGGGACATTTTTTCTAACCGCAGATGAACGCAGATAAACGCAGATTACTTGAAAAGCTGGGTTTAAGGGTTCAGGGTTCAGGTTTCAGCAAAGCGAAACCATTGTTTTCCTGAACCCTGAACCCTGAATCCTGAACCCTTAAAACGCATTAACCCCCGTCAAAGCCCGCCCGACCACCAGCTGATGCACCGTCTCCGTGCCCTCATACGTAATCACCGACTCGAGGTTGAGCATGTGGCGGATGGCGACGTATTCCAGCGTGATGCCGGAGCCGCCGAGCAGATCGCGACAGTCGCGGGCGATATCCAGGGCCATGCGGACGTTGTTCCACTTGGCCATGGAGATCTGCGTCGGATGCAGCCGCCCCTCGTCTTTGAGCCTGCCCAGGCGCAGCGACATCAGCTGGGCCAGGGAAATACGACGCGCCATGTCCGCCAGTCGGATCTGCACGGCCTGGTTGGCGGCCAGCGCGCGACCAAACAGCTCACGGTCGGACGTGTAGTCGATCGCTTCCTTGAGGCAGGCCACGGCCGAACCGATCGGACCCCAGGTAATGCCGTAGCGGGCCTGGCTCAGGCAGGACAGCGGGCCTTTCAGGCCCTTGACCCCGGTCAGCCGGTTGGATTCCGGCACCCGGACGTTGTCAAAATACAATTCCGAAGTCACCGAGGCCCGGAGCGACATCTTGGCCTTGACCTCGCGCGCTTCGAAACCGGCTGAATCGGTTTCGACGATAAAGCCCTGGATGCCGTCATCGGTACGCGCCCAGACGATGGCGATCTGGGCCAGGTTGCCGTTGGTGATCCACATCTTGGCGCCATTGAGAATCCAGTCGTCGCCGTCCCGGCGAGCGTGGGTCTTCATGTTGGCCGGATCAGAGCCGCCGTGCGGTTCGGTCAATCCAAAGCAACCGATCACCTTGCCGGCCGCCATGTCCGGCAGCCAGCGCTCTTTTTGCGCTTCAGTGCCAAAAGCATGGATCGGGTACATGCAAAGCGACGACTGAACCGATACGAAGCTGCGCAGGCCCGAATCACCGCGCTCCAGTTCCTGGCAGATCAGACCATAGCTCACCGCATTCAGTCCGGCACAGCCGTAGCCTTCCAGGCTGGAACCCAGCAGCCCGAGATCAGCAATCTCGGGAATCAGTTCGGCCGGAAAGCGGCTCTCGTCGAAACACTCGGCAATCAGCGGCAATGCTTTTTCGTCGACGAAACGCCCGACGCTGTCACGAATCATGCGTTCCTCGTCGGTCAGCTGGGCGTCAATGTCGAAAAAATCCAGGGGATTCAGTGCAGTCATACTGGTCAGGGGTCTTTGAGGTGAGTGGGAAAGCGATAAAGCGGCTGTTGCGGTCGCCACCGGCGATTCATCCACGTGCGGGGGATTCCTTGCTATGTTCCCGCCACGACACGCACTATAATAAGCGACCTGAAAGTACTTTCCTAAACGATCTGTCCATGTTGAAGAAATGCATCGCAGCTTTGCTGCTGACTTCGGTTTGGCTGGCGCCCGCCAGCGCGGAAGAAGTGGATATGGAAGAAGGCCGAGTGGTCGCCCACACCTGTCTGGGCTGTCACGGCATTCCCTTCCACGTCAATGCGCAACCGGTTTTTCACGTCCCGCGCATCAAGGGGCAGACCAAGGGCTACATCAAGGCCTCCCTGCACGCGTATCGCGACGGCAGTCGCCGGCACGGCACCATGCAGGCGCAGGCTCATACACTGTCGGACGAAGATATCCGCAACGTCGCGGCCTGGTTCGCCGCACAGGGAAGAGACTGATGACGATCCGAAAGGCTTCCAGGTTCGCATTGGCAGCTGTCTTGCTGCTTGTGTTCAGCCTGCCGGCGATCGCCGGCAACCCGGCCCGCGGTCAGGAAATTTCCGGCGCCTGCCATGCCTGTCACGGGGAAGACGGCAACCTCGCCCTGGCCGAGGATTACCCCATCATTGCCGGCCAGCACTACACCTATCTGGTCCATGCGCTAAGAGCTTACCGAAGTGGCGATCGCGACAATGCGGTCATGGCCGGCTTTGCGGCCGATCTGAGCGATCAGGACATCCGCGATCTCGCCGCCTGGTATTCGCGCCAGAGCGGGCCGCTCAAACCTTGAAAACTCAATGATCCCCTTCGGCCGCCCGCCACCGACGGGCGACCGGAGGATCAAAGTCGAAGAGGATCAGCTGTAGTAGGGGTTGGTGCCGCTGCTGTGATCAGTGGCGTCCATCACGCTGCGAATTTCCGGAATTTCCTGTTTCATGGTGGTCTCAATGCCCTGCTTCAGGGTCACGTCCACCATGCCACAGCCCTGACAGCCACCGCCGAACTGCAGCAGCACGTCGTTCTCGTCGGTCACCTTGACCAGCGAGACCCGGCCGCCGTGGGAGGCCACCATGGGGTTGATGCGGGCCTCCAATACCCATTCGACCCGTTCATTCAAGGGTGCACCCTCGGCCGGCTTGTCGCCCTTCAGGCCCGGCGCACGAATGGTCAATTCGCCGCCCATGGGGTTGGCGTCAAAGTCGATCATGGCCTCGGCCAGGGCCGACATGCTGTTGGCCTCGATAAACAGCTTGAACGACTGGCAGTCGAGAACCTGATCGTCTTCCTGATGCTCGCCGTCAGGACAGTAGGCCAATTCGACTTCAGCGGTCGGGCTGCCGGGCCGCTCGATCCGAATACGAAGATTGGTGCCGTCCGGCTGTTGCGAAAGCAGGGATGAGAAGTAGTCGCGTGCTGCGGGAGTAATCGTGACCATAGAGCGCTTTAATCAGGATACCTGTTAATAGATGGGTTACTGGCCGGCGAGTTCAAGTCGTGAAGCCAGCCACGGTAGTGAATGATCGTACCGCCAGTCGATGCCCGAATGGGTGCCTTCGAATTCCTCGAAGCGATGTTCAATTCCGGCGGCGTGAAGTCTGGAATGAAATTCTCGGGTGCCGTAGTGAATGAAATATTGATCGCGCGAGCCGACGTCGATCCAGAGCCCGGCCAGGGCATCAAGCGCGGCGCCGGCTTCCTCCACCCGCCGCAGCGGATCAAAGGCCAGCCACCGGTTCCAGACATCGACGTTCAGTGCGCAGGTCTCGGGATCGAAGGGCAAGACCAGATTGAGGGGGTTTCCGGGCTCCGGCGAGTAGCTGGCCCCGAGACAAAGCGTCATCATGGCGTGGAAGTCGGCGTGGCCGGGGCGCTGCTTGCGCCAGAAAGCCCTGACGAACGCCTCCGCATCGCCGCCATATCGAGCCAGCACGTCGCAGCAGGCGGGAAAATCGCGCAGGTAGACGCGGTCAAAGCCGCAGTCTCCGGCATGGCTGGCTGCGGCGGCGAAGTGGCCTGGATGACTCATGACCAGATGCAGAGCGCCAAACCCGCCGGATGACTTGCCGAAGACCGCGCGCGAGGCCGGGTTGGCAAGCGTCCGGAAATTGGCATCCACGGCCGGCACAAGCTCGTCAAGCAGGAAATCAGCGTAGTTTCCCAGGGCCGGAGAATTGACGTACTGGTTTCCGCCCAGGCTGGTATAGCAGTCCGGAAAGACCACGATCACCGGCGGCATGGCGCCGGATGCAATCAGGCGATCCAGACGCGCCGGCAGATTCTCGCCGTGGTTGCGCCAGGCGACCTGCCCCGGACCCGCGTTGGTATAGGCGGCCAGGCAGTAGAGCACCGGGTAGCGTTGCCGGTCGTCGTCGTAGCCGGCGGGCAGATAGACCGGATGGGCCCGGCGATCAGGATCGCCGAGAGCATTCCCGGCCAGGACGGCGGACTGGTAATCCAGCGACGTCAAGCGGCCGCCAGGCCTGGCCGGCTGCGGACGCAGGGGTTCGTCGACCGTCTCAGCGCGCAATTCCGACCACCTTTGGATGACGTGGCGGCACTCGGCCGATTTCCGGCACCAGCTCGATCAGCAGGCTTCGGAGCTGATCGGTGTCGTACTGCTGCACGGCGCGCTCTCCGGCATTGACGCGATCGACCAGCCCTTCCAGATCCTGGTTGGTTGAGCGGGTCAGGAAGATTTTCTCGTGTCCGGTCTTGGCATACGATTCGTGCGCGTGGAACAACTCCTCGAACAGCTTCTCGCCCGGGCGCAGGCCCGTGTAGACGATGTCGATATCTCGCCCCGGCTCCTGGCCGGCCAAGCGGATCAACTGCTCGGCCAGATAGCGTATGCGGACCGGCTCGCCCATGTCGAGAACGAAGACCTCCCCGCCCTCGCCCAGCACGCCGGCCTGCAGGATCAGCTGACCGGCTTCGGCGATGGTCATGAAATAGCGGGTGATTTCGGGGTGGGTGACGGTCACCGGGCCACCCCGTCGAATCTGCTCGTTGAACAGCGGCACGACCGACCCGGTGGAATTGAGCACGTTGCCGAACCGCACCGTAATACAGCGCGTCCGCGACTGGCGGTTGATCTGCTGGCAATAAAGCTCTGCCACGCGCTTGGTCGCGCCCATGACGTTGCTCGGGTTGACCGCTTTGTCGGTCGAGATCAGGACGAAGACATCGACCTCGTAACGGGCCGAGGCATCGGCGATCCGGCGCGTGCCGATGATGTTGTTGCGGAAGGCTTCCCGGACCTGGTTTTGCAGCATCGGCAGATGCTTGTAGGCAGCGGCATGGAAAACCACCTGGGGCCGCGCGCGCTTCATCAGCTGCTCCACCGTCGCCGAATCGCAAACGTCTCCCAGCACCGTTTCGATGACCAGGTCGCGAAATTCATGGCGCAGGGCATGATCGACGCGGTAGAGGTTGTATTCGCTGTTGTCCAGCACGACCAGTCCGGCCGGGTCCAGACGAGCAATCTGACGGCACAACTCCGCGCCGATCGAGCCGCCGCCGCCGGTAACCAGCACCCGCTTGCCCTGCAGACCGCCGCGAATCGAGTCCCAGTCCAGCCAGACCGGATCGCGTCCCAGCAAGTCATCAATCGCGACCGGTTTCAAGGTGTCGAAACGGGTGACCTTGGAACCGAGCTCCTTGAGAATGGGCAGCGTCTTGAATTCGACCTTGGCTTCTTCGCAAATTTGCACGATGCGCTGCATCTGCTGATTGCTGGCCGACGGGATCGCGATGACGACCAGATCGATCATGGCCTCCCGCACCACCTGCGGCAGGCGCGAAATAGAGCCAAGCACCGGTGTGCCGTCGATTTCGGTATTGCGCATGCCGCGCGCGTCGTCAAGAAAACCGACCACGTCGTAGCCGCCGCGGCGCCGCAGCTCGGGCAGGAACCGGCGGCCGGTCGATCCGGCCCCGAGGAAGACCGTGCGCTGCGAGGCTCGCCGTTGTCGAACCTCCGAACGCATATCCTTGAAAACCCGGTAAAACAGGCGAGGAATACCGAGAAACAGAACGAGCAGAACCGGGAAGACCCAGACCATCAGCGCCATCAGCTCGACCGGCGCGCGCAGCAGCAGCAATACGCCGGCGCCGGTCGCGGCGCCGAGGATGGCCGCCCGCAGCAAATTACCCAGATCGGGAACGCTGGCAAAGCGCCAGACGCCGCGATACAAGCCGGCGCGCCACTGCAAGAAGCCCTGGCCCAGCAAGATGAAATTGAGTTCCAGTGCGAGCTGGCCCCACTGCAGGCCTTCGGCACCGACCAGCCAGGCGGTCGACATTCGCGCCAGCGTCCACGCCGCGGCGACCATGACCAGATCGTGCACGACCACCACCGAGCGCAGATTGAGCAACGCGGGTCGCTTTTCCAGTTTGGGGGTCATGTTGTGCGGCTCTCCATCGCTGTGTACCGCTGCACGACAGCCCATCCTCCAATCAAAACGGCCAGCAGGCTGAGGATGGCCGGCACCTCCCAGAGCGGCCGGCGAGGCACCAGTACTACCAGGGGCAGCACCAGCACAACGTTGATAAAGGCATACAAACCGAGTACCCGAGCATGACTCCAGCCTGCCTGAATCAAGCGTTGGTAGGCGTGTTCCCGGTGCGGAGTATACCACTGCCCCCCGGATCTCACCCGCCGCAGCAGCGTTGCGGTCGCATCGACCACGAACAGCGAACAGACCATGAGGCTCAGCCAGATGCTTACCGCGCCATCAGCCGCCCCGGCATAGGCCAGCAGCCCGATCACACCGCCAATCAGCAATGAACCCACATCGCCCATGAACAAACGCGCCGGCGGCCGATTCCAGACCAGAAAACCGAGGCAGGCACCGGCCAGGGCAAGCCCGGCCAGACCCGGGGCGGTGACGCCATCCTGGTACAGCAGCCAGCCCAGAATGCCGCTGGCCCAGGCCCCCTGCATGGCCGCCAGCCCGTCCGAGCCGTCCATGAAGTTGTGCAGATTGATCAACCAGACCACGGCGACAATGCCCAGCGCCGTCCACAGCGCGGTCCAGGGTACGACCAAGTCGATGATCCTGACCTGTGTGATCGGCCCGAAATAGACAACCAGAGCGCCGGCGCAAAGCGCCATGACCAGCAGGCGCGATCGCACCGGCAGTTCCCGGCGGTCTTCCAGCCAGCCGAGCGCACCGAGCACAACGGCAAACAGCACCAGCGGGAGCGCCGCGACAACGGGGACCGCGGTCGCGACCAGGGCTATCGAGAAACCCAGCAGAATCGCCAGGCCGCCACCTCTGGGCGTGGGCTGCGAATGGCTGCGACGCTCACCCGGCCAGTCCAGAATATTGCGCGATCGCAGCCAGCGCGCCAGAAGCGGAGTCACGCCGACCGTGACCAGGAACGCAATCGCCGCGGTCGACCAGAATGGAACCGGCACTATTCGCCCAGCACGCCGTGAATCACTCGGGTCGTGTTCCAGCTTCGGCAGCTCGGACACATCCAGTGATGCGAGCCCCCGCTGAAGCCGCACTGCCGGCAGCGATACGTCGGCTGACCCTGAAGCAGGCGCTGGGTGAGGTCCCGGATCAGGACCGGACTGACCTGATCGATACTGGTTTCATGTTCCGACAAAAGCCGCATCAGAAACTCCAGACCACGCACCGTGGGCCGGTGCTCAAGCCGTTCCAGCAGGTAGCTGGCCGCCGCCCGCGGATCGGCCTGGGCCTTGAGCCGGGCCCAGGCCAGAGCCGGCGCCATGATGCCGCTTTGCTCATGCAGCCGGCGCAGCCATTCCATCAAAACGGCACTCTGCGCAGCACGCTCATGGGCGCGCAGGATCCGGGCGAAATGACTGACCAGGAGGTCCGGGTCCAACTCGCAGGCTTCGCGATAGAGATCGGCTGCGCTGTCGTTTTGCCCGGCTTCCATGACGATGCCGGCTTCAATCAGTCGGGCACGCGCGTTTTCCGGCTCATAGCGCCGGGCCTGGCGCAAATGAGACCGCGCGGTTCCGGTGTCACCGGAATCCCAGGCGGCTTGAGCCAGCTCGCAGCGCAACTGCGCGATGAGGTTGACGCTTTCTCCCGGCGTGCCCAGATCCAGATGCTCTGCCTGCTCAAGAGCGTTCGACCAGTCCTTGGTCTGCTCGTAGATATCCAGCAGTTGCTTCCTGGCCGAAGTACCGACCAGAGCGCTGTCGGTCAAATCCAGAAACAAACGCTCGGCGCGGTCCAGCAGCCCCGCTCGCATGTAGTCCAGCGCGAGCTCGAACAGAACGCGCTCGCGCTGCTCGCCTTCCAGATTGGGACGGCTGATGATGTGCTTGTGGTAGCGAATGGCCTTGTCCATTTCGCCGCGTCGGCGAAAAAGGGTACCCAGGGCCAGATGGGTGTCGACCGTGTCACGATTGATTTCAGCCAGTCGAGTGAAGGTTTCGATGGCCTTGTCGGGCTCTTCGTTGAGCAGGTAGTTCAGACCGCGAAAGTACTGACTGGAAAGGTTGGACCGATTCCGCTGCCGCTGCCCGGTCTGGGCCCGCCCGATCCACCATCCGCTCAATGCCGCGACCGGCAGGAGCAGAAAGACCAGGACCGATTCAGCCATGCCCTGTCGGCAAATTGGTCCCTTGGCGATGTTTGGTCTTCGTGCGCCGCTTGAAGCGCGCCGGCACGTCGAAAAGCAGCCAGTACACGATCAGGCCGATCAGGACCCCGATGCCGAAAACGATCAGCAGCATCGCGCCCAATGGATAGGTCGGGGCGATCAGTGCCAGTTCCAGGGTTACCGGGTCCGGGTTCAGTACGCCTACGGCGAGACCGACTAGCGCGGCAACGAATACGGCAATCAGGAGTAGCCAGCGATACATGATTAAAAACCAGTGGGCCTATTCGGCCGCGTCGTTAACCCGCTCCCGCAGTTCTTTACCGGGTTTGAAGTGGGGGACGTGCTTGCCGGGCAAGGCGACCGCCTCGCCTGTCTTGGGGTTTCGCCCCATGCGCGGCGGCCGGTAGTGCAAGCAGAAACTGCCGAAGCCCCGAATCTCGATTCTCTCCCCATCAGCCAGCGCCCTGCTCAATTGCTCGATGATACTGCGAACGGCCAGTTCAACGTCCGCCTGGCTCAGGTGCGGCTGTTGCTCGGCAAGTAACTCAATCAGTTCGGATTTGGTCACAGTGACGCTCCCTCGTCAAAATGGCTGCAGGCGGTGTCCTCATTAGCCGCTTCGGCTACTAGGATAGCACCGCCTGCAGTT
>CAZUTZ010000078.1:0-10062 GCA_964623655.1 uncultured Wenzhouxiangella sp. | reverse complement strand
GCCAGCGGTCGCCGGGCATCTTGTTCAGCAGCGAGCCCTTGCCGTGCACCACTTCATCGTGCGAAATCGGCAGGACGAAATTCTCGCTGTAGGCATACAGCAGGCCGAAGGTCAGCTTGCGGTGGTGATGCCTGCGGAAGAGCGGATCGTGAGCGAAATAGCTCAGGCTGTCGTTCATCCAGCCCATGTTCCACTTGTAGCCGAAGCCCAGCCCGCCGTGCTCGGTCGGTCGCGAAACCAGCGGCCAGGAGGTCGACTCCTCGGCGATCATCAGCACATCCGGACACTCCCGATAGACGACACGATTCAGGTGGCGCAGGAAATCCACCGCTTCAAGGTTGCGGTGGTCACCGTAGATGTTGGGCACCCACTCGCCCGGTCGGCGGCTGTAGTCCAGATACAGCATCGAGGCCACCGCGTCGATGCGCAGGCCGTCGATGTGGAATTGTTTGAGCCAGTACAGCGCGTTGCCGATCAGGAAGTTGCGTACCTCCCGGCGGCCGTAGTTGTAGATCAGGGTATTCCAGTCGCGGTGCCGGCCCTGGCGCTCGTCCTCATGTTCGTACAAACAGCTGCCGTCAAAACGGGCCAGGCCGTGAGCATCGTCCGGAAAATGACCCGGCACCCAGTCCAGGATGACGCCGACCCCGGCCTCGTGGCAGCGATCAACCAGGTAGCGGAAATCGTCCGGCGTGCCAAAGCGGGCGGTCGGCGCAAACAGCCCGCTGGGCTGATAGCCCCAGGAGCCGAAGAAGGGATGTTCGCTGACCGGCAACAGCTCGATGTGGGTAAAACCCAGCTGCGCCACGTAGGGCACCAATCGGTCGGCCAACTCGCGATAATCCAGCCACGAGCCGTCGGGATGGCGCCGCCAGGAACCCAGATGCAGTTCATAGATCGCCATCGGCCGCTCGCGCGTCTGGCAGACCTCGCGCTCCGCCAGCCATTGGTGATCGGACCATTCATAGTCACCGTCGGCCCAGACTTTTGATGCGGTCGCCGGCGGACATTCGGCCAGGCGGGCGTAGGGGTCGGCCTTGAGCAGGCGTTGCCCGTTGTGGGTCAGGATGTCGTACTTGTAGCACGCACCGGCCGAGACTCCGGGCAGAAAAATCTCCCACACCCCGCATTCGGGCCTGAAACGCATCGGGTGGCGCCGGCGATCCCAGGCGTTGAAGTCGCCGACCACGCTGACGCGACGTGCATTCGGCGCCCAAACGGCAAAGCCGGTTCCGCTGAGGCCCGAGTGCTCGCCCGGTCGCGCACCAAGGAGTTCCCAGGCTCGATAGTGCTCGCCCTCGGCGAGCAGGTGAACGTCCAGTTCGCCCAGGCGAGGCGGCAATCGATAAGGGTCCTGCAACTCCTGCTCGTCGCCGTTGCCCCAGCAAACCTTGAGCCGATAGCCGCTGACGGCAACCGCGGCCGGCACGATGCCGGCGAAATACCCCGGCGCGCTCAGCGCGTCCAGCGCCACGGGCGCCTCCAGGCCGGGCGACAGCACGGCCACGGACTGCGCCCCCGGCAGCACAACGCGGATGACTCGGTGACCGCTGTCGGGCCCGGCGTGGCAGCCGAGCAGCGCGAACGGCTCGCCGTGATCACCGGCCGCCAGGGCTTCGATGCCGGGCGGTCGCAGCCAGGCGTCCAGTTCCGTCCCGCCGCCGGATTTCTCGTTCACGTCCGCGTCAGCGGCATGTAGGCTTCCGAGGAGTAGCGCTGCATCATCCGCTGCGAATTAAACACCGGCGCAATCTTGCTGATGGCCTGTTTCATCATTCGGATCCAGGCGTCTCGATCGGTGTGGAACAGCGGCAGGACGGCCTGCTCGAGCTTGATGTAGAGATCCTCTGCCGTCGCCCGGGCGGCACCGTCGCCGCCGTCCTCGCCGATCGCCCAACCGTTCACACCATCCAGGCAGGCTTCGATCCACCAGCCGTCCATCACGCTCAGGTTGAGTACGCCGTTGAGGGCGGCTTTCATGCCGGAGGTGCCGGATGCCTCCATGGGCGGGGTCGGCGTGTTGAGCCACACATCGACGCCCGGAACCAGTTTCGAGGCCACGGCAGCTTCGTAGTTGGGGATGAAGGCCACCGGGATATCGGGAGCCAGTTCGCGCATGTGGTTGTAGATGTTCTGGATATGGCGCTTGCCCTGGTCGTCGCGGTGATGCGCCTTGCCGGCCAGGATGACCTGGAACGGAAATTGCCGATTGATGGCCCGCAGACGCTCCAGATCGGTGAAAAGCAGCTCGGGGCGTTTGTAGGACGTCATGCGCCGGGCATAACCGATGATCGGGCGCGATGGATCCAGTTCGATCCCGCACGTCTCGGCAACCATCTGGCGCAGATCTTCTCTGGCTTCGTTGTGGGCGTTCCAGATCAGCGTGCCCGGCAGTTGATCGGCCTGGGCCAGCGCTTCGGGCTCCAGTCCCCACGAGGGATAGTACTCGTTGTACAAACGCGCGAACGAAGGGTGCGCCCAGGTCGGCAAATGCACGCCGTTGGTGATCGCGCGGATGCGGTAGCCGGGGAACATTTTCCGCGTGGTGCGGGCATGGCGCTGCGCCACGCCATTGACAAAGCCCGACAGCGTCAGAGCCAGGCGCGTCATATTGAGATTGTCCTGCCCGCATAACAGGTGCAGCTGGTCGGGTTCGATGTAGTTCGGCAGGAGTTCCTCGACCAAGTCGTAGCCGAAGGCATCGTGCCCGGCCTCAATCGGCGTATGGGTGGTGAAGATGCACATTTCCCGCACCGGGCCGACATCGTATTTGAGGTCCAGATCACCGATCTGATCGGTCGGTCGCGGATAGCGGCGCAGCAGATCCAGCGCCAGCAGCGCCGCGTGGCCTTCGTTGAGGTGATAGGTGCTGATCCCGGCAAAGCCCAGCGCGGAGAGCAATCGCAGACCGCCGATCCCGAGCACGATTTCCTGGCGCAGCCGGTACTCCGCATCGCCGCCGTACAGATGATGCGTGATTTCCCGATCCTGCGGGTCGTTCTCCGGCAGGTCCGTATCAAGCAGAATGACCGGGATATCGTGACCGACCGGGCTGCGCAGCACGTGCAGCCAGGGGCGGATCCACACCTCGCGGCCATTGACGGGCAAAGCGATCTTGGCACGCAGCGGCGTGGCAAATTCCTCGATGGTCCACGGATCCGGCGTACTGTCCTGCCAGCCGCTTTCGTCCAGCGACTGGCGGAGATAGCCCTGACTGCTGATCAGCGTGACGAAGACCATCGGCAGCTCGAGGTCGGCCGCGGAGCGGGCGGTGTCGCCGGCCAGCACGCCCAGACCACCGGAGTAGGTATGCATGTCGGGGTGCAGCGCGATTTCCATTGAGAAATAGGCCACGCGGGTCTTGCCCAGAAACGGGCCGATGGTTCGTTGTTCGTGGGCGGCAATTCGGTAGGTGTTTTCAAACATGGGCGTCTGCCATGGTTTCCTTGAGCGATGGGCCTGAGATCAGGCGGGCGCGGCACGTCGGTGAGACGGCGGCAATTCTTTGCGGCATTTTCTTTTGCGGCGGCATCGCGTACGATGACTCATAGAAAGGCTGGGCACCTCGCGTCGGTCACATGGACGCCTGCTGATAGGCGCTCTGGCTGACCGGCCCCGCGCCGGAACTTGGCACCGCGAAGTTTAGCACCGAGTCTGCGCAAAACTCGCGTATGAGAGGGAGCCGATGATGTCATCCAATCTGCGCGTTCTGCTTGCCGCGACTGAAATCTACCCCATGGCCAAAACCGGCGGCCTGGCCGACGCCGTCGCGGCACTTGCCTCCACGCTGAGAACCATCGGCCTCGACGTCCACCTGGTCATGCCGGCCTATCCCCAGGCGTTGGAACAAATCCGCCAGGTGGATGCGTCGGCTGCGCTGCCGATGATCAACGGTCACGCCGGTGGCATGCTGCTGAGCACGCGCACGCCGGATTCCGAAGTGCCGCTGCACCTGGTCGACCTCCCCACCCTGTATCGCGACCGCGGCGGTCTGTACGTTGACGAATTCGGTCATGAACGCGGCGATAACGCCGAGCGCTTTGCGGCACTGTCTCACGTCATCCGCCACCTGGCCCTGGGTGAGCTTGGACCCCAGCGCTTTGACCTCGTCCACTGCAACGATTGGCACACCGGGCTCATACCGCTGCTGCTGGCCAACGCCTCGAATCATCCCCCGGCCAGCGTGTTCACCATCCACAACATGGCCTTCCAGGGCCAGTGCTCGCCGGACCAGTGGGCCAGGCTCGGCGTGGCCCTGCGCCCGGAGCAGTGGCCGAGGGTGGAATATTATGGTCAGGTCAGCTTTCTTAAAGCCGGGCTGGAATTCTCGGACCAGCTGACCACGGTCAGCCCCCGTTACGCCGAAGAAATACAAACCGCCGAATTCGGCTTTGGCCTGCAGGGCGTGGTGCACGCGCGGCGCGATCGCCTGACTGGCATCCTCAACGGCATTGACGAGTCAATCTGGAGCCCGGAGCGCAGCCCCTGGGTGCCGGCGCCCTACAGCGCCGACGCTCTGGCCGGGAAGGCGATCTGCAAACAGCGCCTGCAGCAGGAACTGGCGCTGGAGGTGAACCCGGATGCGCCGCTGCTGGCCTTTATCGGCCGTCTGACCTGGCAGAAGATGGCGGACGTGCTGCTTGACATGCTGCCGCACTACCTGGCCTCGGAGCCGGATCGTCAGTTCGTCTTGCTGGGCAACGGCGACCGGGCGCTGGAGTCGGCCTACCAGTCGCTGGCGGCCGCCTATCCCGGCCAAGTTGCGGCCGTGGTGCACTACTCCGAAGCGGTGACCCATCAAATGCATGCCGGTGCCGACATTCTGATTCACGGATCGCGCTTTGAACCCTGCGGCCTGACCCAGCTTTATGCCATGCGTTTCGGCACGATCCCGGTCGTAACGCCTGTGGGCGGACTGGCCGATACGGTCGTCGACGCCTGTCCCGAAAACTTGACTGCAGGACGGGCCACCGGCTTCTACTTCAAAGACCCATGCTGGCCGGCCATGCTGGGAGGCGTGGATCGCGCCATCGCCCTCTATCGCCAGCCGGAACGCTGGCGCCCCCTGCAGCTGACCGCGATGCGCCAGAATTTTGGCTGGGAGAAGTCGGCGCGCGCCTACCTGGAGGTTTACCGGCGCGCTTGTCAGCGCTGATCCGTGGCCGACAATGACCCCGACCGGATCAAGAATCGGGCAGGCGGAAGATGTGTTCCCGCAAACCGTTGCCGAGCAGCATGCTGCGCTCGGATTTGAGTTGCGGCATCATGCGCTCCAGCGCTCTGGGCGAATAGCGGGGCGATGGAATTTGCTCGACCTCGTCTTGATCGGCGAATAAACGCGTGGTCTCATTGGGTCCCCAGTGGCCCGGGCTGGCGGGCATCAGCGGCGACGAATATTCGATCAGCGCGTGTAGCCGGGCCCCCGGCGCCAGATGCGGCAACAACAATTCGATGAGGCTGGTGATGTCTTCCGGCTCGAGATAGTTCAGCAGGTTCCAGCAAAATACCAGTTCGGCCGGCTCACGCTCACTCTGCGGCAGTTGTTCGGCCAGACGGGCGCGCCGCGCCTCGGGATCGTCTTGCGAGCGCAGGGCAGGCAGAGCAACGGCCAGGTCGAGGATGTCCAGTCGGCAGCGAAACTGCGACAGCAGGCCGACCGTTCCCGCGCGTGCCGCGCCGCAGTCAAGAACGACGTGGCGCCGGTCCTCGTCCAGGCACTGGACGAGCTTCTCGAACAGCGGCACGTGCAGTCCCTGCCCGGCGGATGATGCTGCGGCCGGCATGGCAGGCTCAAGCAGTCGGGCGCGGCCTTAGAGCAGGCTTTTGGCCTGCTGCGGGTCGCTTTTCTTGCTGGACGCTGAATCGGACGCCGGATGGGCTTTTGAACCTTGATCGGCGCTCTTTTCCCGAGGTTTGCCCTCGGTCTTGGTATTGGGTGAAAACGCGCTTTTAAGCGCTTCAGTCTCCGGATCCATGTCGATGGTGCCGTTGAAGCGTGCGCCGTCTTCCAGCGTGACCCGTGGCGCCACGACGGTGCCCCTGATCTGGGCCGTCTTGCGCATCATCACGCGCTCAGAGGCGATCACCTTCCCCTCCAACTGCCCTTCGACAACGATGGTATGGGCAAAAATATCGGCGTTGACCTGACCGGACTCTCCAACGGTTACCCGGTTGTTCTTCAACTCGACGGTGCCTTTGACCTTGCCCTGAATGAGCAAATCCTCATTGCCCTTCAAAGTGCCGTCAATCTGGATCGAGGCACCGATCACGGCGCCGACGCCCTGGCTCGACGGTTCTGGGCTGGGTGGTTGGCGCTGCTCGGAGGCGGGCGGTGATTCAGCGGCGGCGCGTTCGGTTTCGGTCGGGCTGTTGTCGCGTTTGTTGAACATGGCTGGTTCCTGGGTCGAATCCGGGTTGGGAGCAAGGTCAAGCTCGCTTCGGCGGGATTGCCGCGCGCTATCGCGGGACCTTGTAACGCTGAGGATTCTCGAACATATCGCAGGCTTGATTAAACCGGAGTTAACCGCTGAATGGCAAGACTCATCACCGCTGCTGCGAGAGCTGCGCTTCAAGGCGGGCCCAGGTATCGCGCAGTGTTACCGCGCGGTTGAAAACCGGTTGGCCGGCACTGCCGTCGGAATCAGGTACGAAATACCCCAGTCTCTCGAACTGGAAAAAGTCGCCCGGACCGGCGTCTTCCAGCCCCGGCTCCAGGCGCGCCTGGTCCAGGATTTCCAACGAGTCGGGGTTGAGATGCTCGACGAAATCGACGTCTTTCTCGCCGCCGGGGTGCGGCACTTTGAACAGGCGATCGTAAAGACGAACCTCGGCCCTCAAGGCGTGCTCGGCCGAGACCCAGTGAATGGTGCCCTTGACCTTGCGCTCGGCACCCGGCTGACCTGAACGCGAGCTCTCGTCAAAGCTGCAGCGCAGTTCGACGATGTCACCCGACTCGTTTTTGATCAACTCGTCGCAGCGGATGATGAAGGCGTTGCGCAGGCGGACTTCACCGCCGGGCTTGAGGCGGAAGAATTTCCTGGGCGCCTCCTCCATGAAATCGTCCTGCTCGATGAAGATTTCGCGCGTCAGCGGCACCCGCCGCACCCCCATCTCCGGGTTCTGGGGGTGGTTGGCTGCCTCGACCCATTCGGTTTCCCCTTCCGGGAAATTGGTCAACACCACCTTGAGCGGCTTGAGCACGGCCATTCGTCGCGGAGCGCGCACATTGAGGTCGTCCCTGAGGTTGCGCTCGAGTACGCCGAAGGGGATGATGCTTTCCGACTTGGTCACGCCGATCTCGGTGCAGAAAGCGCGGATCGATTCCGGCGTGAAGCCGCGCCGCCGCAGACCCGCGATGGTCGGCATCCGCGGATCATCCCAGCCCCTGACATGGCCATCCTCGACCAGCCGGGTCAACCGGCGTTTGGACATTACGGTGAAGTCCATGTTCAGGCGCGAGAACTCGATCTGCACCGGGCGCGAAGGCACAGGCAAATGTTCGATCAACCAGTCATACAGCGGCCGATGGTCTTCGAATTCCAGCGTGCACAGCGAATGGGTGATGTGTTCGATGGCATCACTCTGGCCGTGGGCGAAGTCGTAACTTGGATAAATGCACCAGTCATCGCCGGTGCGCTGGTGGTGCTCGCGCCGGATGCGGTAGAGCACCGGGTCGCGCAGATTGATGTTGGGCGCGGCCATGTCGATCTTCGCCCGCAGCACCATGGCGCCGTCGGCGAATTCACCGGCGCGCATCCGCACCAGAAGATCGCGATTTTCTTCGATGGAACGGTCCCGGTAAGGACTATTGCTGCCCGGCTCGGTGAGGGTGCCGCGCTGCTGGCGGATGGTTTCGGCGTCCTGCTCGTCGACATAGGCCAGCCCGTGGTCGACCAGATGCAGGGCGTACTCATACAAGGTGTCGAAGTAGTCCGAGGCGTGACATTCATTTTCCCACTGGTAACCCAGCCAGCTGACGTCCTGCTTGATCGAATCAATGAAGCGCTGCTCCTCGCGCGCCGGGTTGGTGTCGTCGAAACGCAAGTTGGTGTAACCGCCAAACTCGGCCGCCATGGCAAAGTTCAGGACAATGGATTTGGCGTGGCCGATGTGCAGATAGCCGTTCGGTTCAGGCGGAAACCGGGTGATGACGCGATCATGCAGGCCTTTCGCCATTTCGCGCGCGATGCGAGTGCGGATAAAGTGAGCGGGTGCCGAGGGCGAGGCGGAATCGGTCATCAGGAGTGTAACTGTCAGCGGTTATGACCCGAATTGTAAGGCTTTGTCGTATCGGCCATGCGCTCTTGGGTGGGTTCGCCGCCTGCTGTCGATGCTGGACCCGTTGACCGGCCTGGGCTAACCTTGGGCGCTTCCACGACCAACAGCAACCCTCCAGTCATGGCCGATAAAGAATTTGATCATCAGAAGCTCTCCAACCGCATCTTGATCGGCATGGGTCTCGGACTCGTGTTCGGGATCCTGATCAATATCACGATTGCCGACCAGGACTGGGCGCAGACCTTTCTCATAGACGGCCTGCTGGGTGTTGTCGGCGAGATCTTCGTGCGCTTTCTGAGCATGCTGGTGGTGCCGCTGGTCTTTGTTTCCCTGATCACCGGCGTGAGTGCCCTGAGCGATCCGAAAAAACTGGGCCGAGTCGGCGGCAAGGCGTTGGCCTTGTACATGCTCACCACGGGGATCGCCATCACCCTGGCGCTCAGTGCCGCGGTGATCGTGCAGCCCGGGGTGGGAGCCAGCCCCGAGGAAACAGTGGAAAGAGAAATCGCCGCGGCGCCTTCATTCGGAGAAGTGTTGACCGACATGGTCCCACGCAATCCGGTGCAGGCCATGGCCGAAGGCGACATGCTGCCGATCATCGTCTTCGCCGTGCTGATCGGCTTGTCAATCGCTCTGGCCGGGAAGCCCGGCGAGCGGGTTGGTCAATTTTTCGCCGATTTCAACGTCGTGGTGATGCGACTGGTGGGGTTCGTCATGCTGCTCGCGCCTTATGGCGTGTTTGCACTGATTGCGACGCTGGGAGCGACCACGGGACTGACCACCTTTTTCGGGGTCCTGAAGTACGTACTGCTGGTACTGTTCATGCTGGTTCTGCACGCCAGCGTGACTTATTCGCTGTTGTTGCGATTCATTGGCGGCTTGAGTCCGAGGGTGTTTTTCTCCAAGATGCGCGCGGTGCTGGCATTCGCCTTTTCAACGGCTTCCAGCGGCGCAACCATCCCGGTCACGCTGAAAACCGTCGAGCAACGCATGGGGGCCGACAACAAGGTTGCTTCTTTTACCGTGCCTCTGGGTGCGACCATCAACATGGACGGGACCGCCATCATGCAGGGCATCGCCGCCGGCTTCATCGCCCAGTATTTCGGTGTCGACCTGAGCCTGACGCAGTATTTGATGATCGTGCTGATGGTCATCATCGCCTCGGTCGGTGCGGCCGGCGTACCGGGAGTGGGCCTGATTCTGCTGGCCGGTGTGCTCGCCCAGGTCGGCTTGCCGGCAGAAGGTATCGCGCTGATTCTCGGCGTTGACCGGCTGCTCGACATGACCCGCACCGCGGTCAACGTCACCGGTGACGCCATGGTCACCAGCATCGTTGCCAAAAGCGAGGGCGAGCTGGATCTTGAGGTGTTCTACGACGAGGATCCGCGCGGCCTGGAACTCTCGCGGCAGCGCGCTTAGGTCGCAAAACGCGGCACCCAGAAAAAGCAAAGCCGGCAGCCACATAAAACGAAGCCCCGGCGCTCGAAATGAGCACCGGGGCTTCTGTGTAAATGCCTGGCAGCTTAGCCCGGCGCGGCATGGCGGTTTGCGGCGAAGCCGCAAGAAGCCTTGTCGCAGAGGGCGGCCACGCGTGACCGTTGGTCAACTGCCAGGTGGCTGAAGCCGGCAACCAGATAAAGCGAAGCCCCGGAACTCGAACTGAGCACCGGGGCTTCTAGAGAAATGCCTGGCAGTGACCTACTCTCGCACGGACGAACCGCACTACCATTGGCGCTGGCACGTTTCACTTCCGAGTTCGGGATGGGGTCGGGTGGTTCCATGCCG
>CAZUTZ010000077.1:6634-10154 GCA_964623655.1 uncultured Wenzhouxiangella sp. | reverse complement strand
GCCCATGATGCCCAGGTAGATGAACAGCAGCACCAGCATGGAGGTCAGGCGCGCATCCCAGGCCCAGAAGGTGCCCCACATCGGTCGCCCCCAGATCGATCCGGTGGCCAGACAGATCAGGGTGAAGGCGGCCCCGATCGGTGCGGCCGCCATGGCCATGATTTCGGTGGTGCGGATGCGCCAGACCAGGGCAATGACGGCCAGGATGGACATGACCAGATAGCCCGCCATGGCCTGCCATGCCGCGGGCACATGGATATAAAGAATGCGGGAGGTATCGCTTTGCTGATAGTCGGGCGGGACGACGTAGAGCGCGTAGTAAAGGCCGATCACCAGACTGATCGCAAAGCCGGCCCACATCCACGGCGCGACGACTTGGCAGACCCGGTAAAAAATGGGCGGCGAGCCCAGCTTGTGAAAACCGACTTTGATGTTGTGCCAGATCATTCGATGTTCAGCTTGAGTGCAGCAGTGGTTGCCACGGGTGCCAGGACCACTGCGAGGATCAATAGCGAAGTCAGCAGGCCTAAATGGGCTTGCGGAGACAAGCCATCGGCCGTCGCCGAGACGGCACCCGTGGCGAAGATTAGCACGGGTACGACGAGAGGAAAAATTAGGATCGACAAAAGTACGCTGCCGCGTTTCGTGCCCAGCGTCAGGGCCGCGGCCAGCCCCCCGATCAAGGACAGTATGGGCGTTCCGATGACCAGGCTCAGCAGGAGAATCGGCAGTGCCTCATGCGGCAAGTAAAGCATCTGCGCGGCCAGCGGGGCGAACACGATCACCGGCACTCCGGTCACCAGCCAGTGGCTGAACAGGCGCGTGGCGACCAGCAAACCGACCGGCGCCGGAGCGGTCCACCATTGCTCGAGCGTGCCGTCCTCCAGGTCCGGACGGAACAGGCCTTCCAGAGCCAGCAGGCTGGCCAGCAGCGCCGCGACCCAGACCATGCCCGGCGCGATGGTGGCCAGCAGATTGGGGCCCGGGCCGACGCCCAGCGGCACCAGGATGACGACCGCGAACAAAAACAAAAGCGGCATCAAGGACTCGCCGCCGTGGCGAACGGCCAGCCGCACATCGCGCCGGAGCAGGGCGAAGATCGTCCGCAACATCAGTCCTGACTCCGCGCCGCCGGCCGGATCATCAGCCGGTCGGGATCGACCTCGAGCCGCGGCTGGCGCTGATGCGTGGACAAGGCCACCGCGCCGCCGCCGGCCAGATGCTGCTCGAGCAGGCTGTCGACCAGTTCTCCGCCCACATCGTCGAGGCTGGCGTAGGGCTCATCCAGCAGCCAGATATCACGGTGCGCCACCAGCAGGCAGGCCAGGCCGACACGGCGCTTTTGCCCGGCCGACAGCGCGCGCGCCGGACGCAGGCCCAGTCCGGCCAGACCCACCCGCTTGAGGGCCTGATTGACCGACAAGCCGGGACGCGGGTGGAAGCGCGTGGTGAACTCCAGGTTTTCGCGCACGGTCAGATCGCCTTTGACTGCGGCCAGATGGCCCAGGAAAGCCAGGCTGCCGTGGCGCTGAACCCGACCGCAGACCGGGCCGAGAATCCCGGCGAGCAGGCGGAGCAGGGTGGTTTTACCGCTCCCGTTGGGCCCGGCAATCACCAGCGCCCGGCCGCGCTGCAGGTCGATGTCGACCGGGTCGAAGACCAGCTCGCCGGAGCGGGCAAAACCAACCGCTCCGGCCGATAGAAGTTCGCTCAATGGGGTAAGCCTTTCACCGCGACCGCGGACGTCGAATCAGGCATGGAAAGCTGCAAACGTGTCGAGATTTAACCGATTCAGGTATCGTACCATCGGCAATCCACGGCCGATTGAGCAAGATCAAGCGCCCCGCCCAGTCGCTTCCAGAAATCTTGAAAACGGGGTATGTCTCCGGTCGAGGTCTTCAAGAACAACGCAGATCCAGGCTGTTTCGAGCAATGAATTCATACGACTACGATTTGTTTGTGATTGGCGCCGGCTCCGGCGGCGTGCGGGCTTCGCGAATCGCTGCCGGGCACGGCGCCCGGGTGGCGATTTGCGAGGAATCGCGCGTCGGCGGCACCTGCGTGATCCGCGGTTGCGTGCCCAAAAAGCTGCTGGTCTACGCCTCGCAGTTTGCCGAAAGCTTCGCCGACGCGGCCGGGTACGGCTGGACGGTGCCGGAGCCCGCCTTCTCGTGGCCGGCGCTGATCGCAGCCAAGGATCGCGAGATCGATCGGCTCAACGAGATCTACCTGCGCTTACTCGAAACGGCCGGGGTAGACCTGCACATGGGTCGCGGGCGACTCCTTGATGCGCATACCGTCGAAGTCGGCGAGCGGCGCTACACGGCCGGGAAGATCCTGATTGCCACGGGCGGCCGTCCCTGGAAGCCGGAGATTCCCGGCGTTGAACTGGGGCTTACTTCTGACGAGGCCTTCCATCTCCAAACCCTGCCTGAGCGCGTGCTGATTGCCGGCGCCGGCTATATCGCCGTCGAATTCGCCGGGATTTTCAATGGGCTGGGCTCGAAAGTGACTCTGGCTTATCGACGTGATCGCATTCTTCGCGGTTTTGATGAAGACGTCCGCGCCACTGTGGAGGCCGGCATGCAGGGTCGGGGAGTCGATTTTCGCTATCATGCCGCGCCGGCGCGGCTGGCCCGGCTCGACGATTCGATCGAAGTCACTTTTTCCGATGAAAGCCGGGCAAGTTTTGACGCGGTCATGTTCGCCACCGGGCGCGAGCCCTACACCTGGGATCTGGGCCTTGAAGAAGCGGGCGTTCGCACCGGGCCGGGCAACCGCATCGAGGTGGACGAATACAGCCGCACCAGCGTGGAGAACATTTTTGCCGTGGGCGATGTCACCGATCGAATCAACTTGACGCCGGTGGCGCTGATGGAGGGTCATGCTTTTGCCGATACCCAGTTCGGCCGTATGGATCGCCCGGTCGAGCACGCCAACACCCCGGCGGCGGTGTTTTCGCAACCGCCGGTCGGCACCGTGGGTTTGACCGAGGCGCAGGCGCGCGAAGCCGGTCACGCGGTAGTCATTTTCCGTTCCGGGTTCACGCCGATGAAATATACGTTGAGCGGCCGGGGCGAAAAGGGCATGATGAAGTTGATCGTCGATGCCGAGAATGATCGCGTGCTCGGCTGTCATGTCGTCGGTCTGGACGCTCCCGAGATGCTGCAGGGCTTCGCCGTTGCAGTGCGCGCCGGATTGACCAAGGCGGATTTCGACCGCACCATCGGAATCCATCCCACGGCGGCCGAGGAGTTGGTGACCCTGCGCCAGCCGCTGGACTAAAAACCGAATTTGCTTTTTTAGCGAGCTAAAAGATATGCGCCTAACCCGCTGTTTGTTCTCGATCCCCTCACGCCATGCAATCCCGATCTTTGCTCTTGCCGCGCTGACTGCACTGATGCTCGGCGCGGCATCGGCGATTGCCGGTACGCCCGAGCAGCGTTTCAGCGACCGCTGGATCGTCGAGCTGGTTGACGCGCCGACCCTGGAATTTACCGGCACGAATCTGGCCCTGCAG
>CAZUTZ010000077.1:2119-6534 GCA_964623655.1 uncultured Wenzhouxiangella sp. | reverse complement strand
ATCGACAGCGGCGTCAACTGGAACCATCGTGCTTTTTCCGACAATCCGGCCGACAGCGACGGCTACGTGTTCGAAAATCCGCGCGCCGAACAGCTGGGCTTGTGCTCGCGCGCCGATGTGCCTTGCAATGAAAAACTCATCGGCGTCTACGATTTCACTGATGATTCGACGCAAGGTCTCGATACCGACGGTCACGGTACCCACGTGGCCGCCATTGCCGTGTCCAACCCCTGGGCTGCAGGCCAGGCCGGGGTCGCGCCGCGTGCTCACCTGATTTCCTACCGCGTTTGCGTCGAGCAGGATCCGGAAGATCCCGATGACGCGACCTGTCAGGGCGGGGCGATTGTCCAGGCGCTGGACCAGTCGATCAGCGATCAGGTCGACGTGGTCAACTTTTCCATCGGCAGCGATCCGGTCAATCCCTGGGATAGTGGCGTGGCCCGCCAGATCCTTAATTTGCGCGACGCCGGTGTGGCCTTCGTGACTTCGGGCGGCAACAGCGGACCGGACCCGGAGACCGTCACCTGGCCCGGAGAGGCGCCGTGGATTCTATCTGTCGGCGCCAGCACCACGGACAGCTGCGCCGAGGGCAGCGTGCAGGTCCAGGGTCTGGGGACTCTTGCGGTAGCCTACGGTACCGGCCCGAATACGGCCGGACCCGACCTCGACAATGTGCCCATTCTCCGCGGCGGAGAATTCGACGACAACGTTCTGGGCTGCGAGGCTTTTCCCGCGGACGCTTTCGACAACGCCGTCGCCCTGCTGGAGCGCGGCGAGTGCACCTTCGAGCAGAAGGTCGACAACGCGTCTGCGGCCGGCGCGCGCGCGGTGCTGGTGTTCAACTCCGAGCCGGGTGGAGAGCGGTTGTGCATGGCCGGCCTGGAAACCACCACGATCCCGTCGGCCTTTCTCAGCCGCGCAGACGGCCTGCAACTGAACAATCTGGTCGCCTCGGGCCAGGAGCAGGTCACCTTCAATCGCGACAACCTGTCCGATCAGGTAGCCGAATTCTCCTCTCGCGGGCCGGGGGGAAACGTGCCGGGCGTCATGAAGCCCAATCTTCTCGCGCCGGGAGCCGGCATTCAGGCGGCATTCGTTCCGGAACCCGAGGATGTTGAGGGGCTGAGCGGAACGTCCATGGCCAGTCCACACGCCGCTGGCGCGATCGCTTTGCTGCGTCAGCTCAAACCCGACCTGACGCCGGCCATGATCAACTCGCTGCTCGAGACCACCGCCGAGACCGAGCCGGTGACCGTGGCCGGATCACCCGCGACTATTTTTGATCGCGGCGCCGGGCGCATTCGCGTCGACCGCGCTGCCCGCGCCGATCTTTACCTGAGCGAGACCCGAGCCAATTTTCTCGCCGCCAATCCGGCCTCCGGCGGCGACCCGCGCACGCTCAATCTGGCGGGCCTGATCGATGAGGAATGCGGTACCTCGTGTACGTTCACCCGCACGGTGACCGCGCTGCGCGGCGGCAGCTGGGAGGTGAGCGGAGAAGGGTCAGTCGGCGTCAGCGTCAGTCCCTCTAGCTTCAGTCTGGAGGCCGGCGAGTCGCAAATTCTGGAAATCACCATCACGCCTGCCCGCAATTTCGGCACTGCACTGCAGAGCGGCGCGGTTTTGTTGCAAACGAACGGCCCGGTGATTACGCCGCCTCCTGGCTTTTTCAACCCTGTCAATCAGCGCCTGCCCATCGGCGTGCGCGGGACTCCGGGTTCCGGAGAAGTCGGCGGCACCGCCGACGAGCCCACCGGGCAGGTTGAGCTTGGCGTCAACCCGGATTTGTCCTGCCCGGGCTTTTTCGTGCTGCGCACCCATCCGGGCGAGGACTCGCAAGCGGGTCGTTTCGGCGCCGAGCTTCGCCTGACCGGAGAAAATCGCCGCACGCTGCAGGGCGGGCTGAATTTCGGCGGCCGGGCCAGCGCCGATGTCAGTGGATTTTCCGCGTTTTCCATCAACAGCCGCAGCGGCGATGACCAGATCGTGGAACTGACGCTGGAAGCGGGCGCGCCGGGGCGTCTGCGCCTGGAGCGGCGGTCCGGCGACGAGCGCGAGACCATCTTCGATGTCGAGGTTCCTGCCGGCTTGAGTGAGGTTAGCGAGACGGTTTCGCCGGGCTTTTACGTGGCCAGCTTCAACCCATCGCAAACCGAATCGACCAACTACACCGTGGCGGCGCTGACCCGCTTCCCGGGTCGCCCAGGCGGCGGTTTTCAGGGCGGCGCGGTATTCGGCGGTTATCACAACCCGGCGCGAGACACCACCGGATTCGCCGGCTTCTGCCTGGCCGACGCGCAGGAGGCCGAAATTTCCGTGCTGTCGGCTCCCACCTATGGTTCGTCCGGAGCCCGCGGGCTGGAGTTTTCTCTCCGCGACGGCGACGGTTTGACGGTGATCGACTCTCGGGATTAGTGGCCCGACCGGAGCCATCGGGCGTTCAGTCCTGGCGTGCAAGCACTCGACGTCTGACGACCATCGCGGTGACGATCAACAGCGCCAGACCGGCCAGCGGCAACCCGACCTGGGGCTGCAGCAGCAGCTCCGGGCCGGAGATTTCGCGTGCTTCCATGACCGAGCTGAGTCCGCTGCCGATCGAGGTGTAGATCAATGTCGTCGGCAGCAGTCCGAGCGCCGTAGCGACGGCAAAGTGGCCGACGCGGATATTGACCAAACCCGCAGCTGCGTTGACCGGAAAAAATGGCATTACGGGAATGGTCCGCAAGAGGATCAAGTACCAGTTGGCGTCGCGTTCCAGCAGCTTGAGCCAGGGTTCCAGACGGCTGACGCTGAGTTTTCGCCGCACACGGCTGCCGCCCAGTCCGCGTACCAGCAGCATCGTCAGTGTGGCGCCGCAGGTTGCCGCCAGCACCGCGGCTACGCTGCCCAGGGACATGCCGAACAGGTAGCCGCCGACCAGGCAGAAGACCGTTCCTACCGGGAGCGTGGTGAGCACCAGAAGGGCAAACAGGCCGATGTAGGCGGCCAGCGCCGGCCAGAAATGACGTTCAGCGCGCTCGGCCAGCCATTCAAGCGCCTGGAGGGCGGGCTCCATCCCGGTCCAGGCGATCACTGCCAGAACGACCACCGCCAGCAGCAGACTCAGATGGCCGGTCGCGCGGTAGCGACGCCTTTGATCGCCGGGTAGATTCACGGCGCCCGGTCGCTATCTTTCAGGGAGCTTGTCAATCAGGTCGACCAGCTTTTCGACGTCTTCGAGTGTGTTGTAGAGCGGCACCGGGGCGGCGCGGATGATGTCCGGTTCGCGCCAGTCGCAGACCACACCGCGTGCTTCCAGGCGTTCGAAGAGCAGGCGTCCGGCATCGCGCCCGGCGCGGACCTGCAGCGAGAGCTGGCAGCCGCGCCGATGCGGCTCCAGCGGCGTGAGAATATTCAGGCGATCGCCCAGCCGTTCCTGGATCAGGTGGGCCAGGTGCCCGGTCAGTTCCAGCGACTGACGGCGCAGCGCCTCGATACCGCCGGCCTCGGCGAAAATATCCAGCGACGCCCACAGCGGCGCCAGGGTCAGAATCGGGGGCTCGGAGATCTGCCAGCCTTCAGCGCCGCGCGTGGGCTTGAAATCCGGTCCCATGCGGAAGCGGCTGGACTCCTCGTGGCCCCACCAGCCGGCCAGACGCGGGCCGTCGAAATCGCGGTGGCGCTCATGGACAAAGCACCCGGCCACGGCGGCCGGACCGGAATTCAGGTATTTGTAGCTGCACCAGACGGCAAAATCGGCGCCGATTTCGTGCAGGGACAGCGGCACGTTGCCCACCGCGTGGGCCAGATCGAGGCCGAGCGTGACGCCGGCCTTCTGGCACGCCCGAGCGATGCGAGCCAGGTCGAAGACCTGACCGGTGGCATACTGCACGCCCGGCCACAGCACCAGGGCGACCTCGTCGCCGTAGCGCTCCAGGTAGTCTTCGAGGTCTTCTTCATGCAGCAAACGATCACGACGCGGCGCCAGTTCAGCCAGATCGCGCTTCGGGTCCAGCCCGCGAAGCTCCAGCTGCGAGACCACCGCGTAGCGATCGGACGGAAACGAGCCGCGCTCCATGACAATCCGTCGCCGCTTGCCATCGGGACGGAAAAAGCTCGCCATCATCAGGTGCAGGTTGATGGTGAGCGTGTTCATGACCACGATTTCGCCGCGTTTGGCGCCGACGATTTCGGCCAGGGTGTCGATGCCGAAGCGGTGAAACTCCATCCACGGCGTGGCCCCATCGAAATGCCCGACCACGCCCAGCCGGGCCCAGTCCTCGAGCTGAGCGTTGACCGCGTCGGCCGCCGTGACCGGCTGCGCGCCCAAGGAGTTGCCGACCAGGTACAGGGCGTCCTGACCACGCGGTCCGCGCGGAATGCGGAAGCGATCGCGGAACTGCCCCGGCGCGTTGTCGGTCTGGATCACGGTCATC
>CAZUTZ010000077.1:0-2019 GCA_964623655.1 uncultured Wenzhouxiangella sp. | reverse complement strand
AACCCTTGAAAGTCTCCGACTTCCAATTCGACCTCCCCGAACACCTGATCGCCCAGCGCCCCCTGCCTGAGCGCTCGGCCGGTCGCTTGCTGACGCTGAACCGGGGTGACGGGTCGCTGGCGGATCGGCGTTTTGCCGAGCTGCCGGAGTTGTTGCGGGCCGATGATCTGCTGGTGTTCAACAACACCCGGGTGATCCCGGCCCGGCTCTGGGCGGTCAAGCCCAGTGGCGGCCGGGTGGAGATCATGGTCGAGCGCCTGATTGACGGGCAAACGGCGCTGGCACAGCTGCGCGCCAACCGTAAACCGGCCATGGGTTCAGAACTGCAGGCTGAAGACGGCAGCCGTTTGTTGGTGACCGGCCGCGAAGGCCAGTTCTGGCGCCTGGAAACCGCCGCCGGTCGGCACTGGTCGGAATTGCTGGCCGAGGTGGGCCACATGCCCCTGCCGCCCTACATTGAGCGCGCCGACGAGCCGGCCGATCGGGAGCGCTATCAGACGGTTTACGGACGCGAGCCCGGCGCCGTGGCCGCGCCGACGGCCGGCCTGCATTTTGATCCGCCACTGCTGGCGCGCCTGGAGGCCATTGGCGTGCGCCGCGCCTTCTGCACCCTGCACGTCGGCGCCGGCACCTTCCAGCCCGTGCGGACCGAAAACATCCGCGATCATCAAATGCACGCCGAATGGCTGCGGGTCGACCAGGACCTGGTCGACGCGGTGGCCGAGACCCGCCGTCGCGGCGGCCGGGTGATTGCCGTTGGCACCACGGCGGTGCGCTCGCTGGAAACGGCCGCCGCCAACGGTCAACTCCAGCACTTCACCGGCGACAGTCGCCTGTTCATCTATCCCGGTTACGAATTCCGGGTGGTGGATGCGATGATCACCAACTTCCACCTGCCGGGCTCGACCCTGATCATGCTGGTCTCCGCCTTCGCCGGCCGCGAAGCCGTCCTGGCCGCTTATCGCCATGCCGTCGAGCAGGAATATCGGTTCTTCAGCTATGGCGATGCGATGTTTGTTTATTAAGGACCAAGGACCAGGGACCAGGGACCAGGGACCAGGGAACAGGGACCAGGAGCGAAGTCGGACCCTGTCGCCGACCTTGTTCTGCAATGAAAGCCATTGGCTAAGGTACGATGTAGGATTCCTGCGATTTGACGCCTTGACTGGTCCCTGATCCCCGGTCCCTGGTCCCTAAAATGCAGTTCAACCTTATCAAGACCGACGGCCAGGCCCGCCGCGGGCGCCTGACCTTCGACCGCGGCACGGTGGAAACGCCGGCTTTCATGCCGGTGGGCACTTACGGCACGGTCAAGGCGATGACGCCGGAGGAGCTTAATGACACGGGCGCCGAAATCATTCTGGGCAATACCTTCCACTTGATGCTGCGGCCGGGTACGGAGGTCATTTCGGCCCACGGCGACCTGCACGACTTCATGCGCTGGTCGGGGCCGATCCTGACCGATTCCGGCGGGTTTCAGGTCTGGAGCCTGGCCGACCTGCGCAAGATGAGCGAGCGGGGCGTGACCTTCGCCTCGCCGATCGATGGCTCGAAAGTATTCCTGGGACCCGAGGAGTCGATGGCGGTGCAGCACGCGCTGGGCTCGGACATCGTCATGATTTTCGATGAGTGCACGCCGTATCCGGCCACCGAAATCCAGGCTGCCGAATCCATGCGACTTTCGCTGCGCTGGGCCGAGCGCTCAAAAACCGCGCACGGCGACAGTCCGGCGGCACTGTTCGGCATCGTGCAGGGCGGCATGTACGGTGATCTTCGGGCCGAGTCGGCGGCCGGGCTGGTCAAGATCGGCTTTGACGGCTACGCCATCGGCGGCCTTTCGGTGGGCGAACCGGAGGCCGAGCGCAACGCCGTGCTTGAAGCGACCACGCCGCATCTGCCCGCCGATCGCCCGCGCTACCTGATGGGCGTGGGGCGCCCGGAGGATCTGGTTGCCGGGGTCTTGAGGGGCGTGGATATGTTCGACTGCGTCATGCCCACGCGCAACGCGCGCAACGGACA
>CAZUTZ010000076.1:0-10226 GCA_964623655.1 uncultured Wenzhouxiangella sp. | reverse complement strand
GCACGCCGCCGTTCATCATCATCCTGCTGTGCTCGACGGCCCTGCTGATCCTGTTTCCCCAGATCGCGCTGTTCCTGCCGCAGCTGATGCGCTAATGCTCTTCAGTCCGGTCACCGCCTCGAAATGAATATCATCAAACGCGTGCGATCTCCCTTTCTTTCAGCTTTGGTACTGACCTGCGGATTGGTGACAAGCCTGTCGGCCACCGCCGAATGGGAAAGCGCCATCCGCAGCAACCACACCGACACCATCCGGGCGCTTTACCGCGAGCGCGATGATGTCGATCAAGCCACCGACCACGGCAAGACCGCGCTGATGGCGGCCGCAGCGGCCGGCGACGCCGAACTGGTGGCCGATCTGCTGGAGGAAGGCGCCAACCCGGCCGCCACCAATCGTCTGAACGGTTCGGTGCTGATGTACGCCATCGGCGGTCGCGATGACCAGACCATCCGCCTGCTGCTCGAGACGGGCGTTCCGATCGACGGCCAGGCCAGCAATGGCTGGGGCACGATGATGATGGCCGCGGCCCGGAACGATGCCGAAACCATCACCCTGCTGGCCGAACGGGGCGCCGATCCCAACGCCCAGGACATCTACGGCTGGACCCCGCTCATGCGCGCGGTTTATCTTGGCAATGCCGATGCCGCCAGAGCCCTGCTGACGCTGGCCGATCTGGATCCGGCACGCACCAACCGCAACGATCAGAACGCCCTGCACCTGGCCGTGATCGGCGGCGAGGCTGAACTGGTCGAGGTTCTGCTCGATCATGACTTAAAGCCAATCACCGATCGCAACGGCTACACGCCGCACAGCATTGCCGATGAAATGGGACGTGAAGATCTGTTGGCCCTGCTGAAGGACCGGGACCGGACTGCCGGGCGGTAAATGCAGCGCTGGGTCATATACTCGACGACGTTCGTAACTCGGGAGACTGCATGAAACGCCGCAATTTCATCAAGGCCTGCGCCGCCACCGCCATCCTCGTTCATCACAACCCGATGCTGCTGGCCGGCTCACCAGAGCACAATCGCCGCCACTCGCCGGTTCGCCTGGTCGACTCTCGGGGCGAACCGATCCGCGCGAGCGAACTGAAGGCCCATACCAACTACGTCTTCAACTACCCCTATGAAGCCACGCCCTGTTTTCTGCTGGACCTCAACCGCGCCACCGAGACCGACGTCAGGATGCAGTCGGAAAACGGGGCGGAATACGTCTGGCGCGGCGGTGTGGGCCCGAAAAAATCGATCGTCGCCTACGCCGCCATCTGCACGCATCGGCTGACCCACCCGACCGAACACGTCAACTTCATTGCCTACCGGCAAAAACACGAGCCGGACGCTGAATCAGGCGACAACCTCATCACTTGCTGCATGGAGTACTCCAGCTATGACCCGGCCAGGGGTGCGGCGGTGACCTCAGGCCCGGCACCCAGCCCGCTGACCGGCATCCTGCTCGAGTACGACGAGGCCACCGACGAACTGCTGGCCGTGGGCACGACCAGCGACGAGCTGCTGGATCGCTTTTTCGAGCAGTTCCGGATGCAGCTGGAGTTGTCCTACGGCGGGCTCGACCGCGCCCGCGCGACGGTCAACGGAACCGCCACAGTGGTTCCTCTGGAGGAATACACCGCCAACGACATGGCGTGTTGATCAGTCGAGGAATTGCTCGTTGCCAGAGCCAATCCGGCGCGTATCGCCGAGGCCGGGCATCATGAAGGCGGGGCCGTACGCCACCAAGCCACGCCCAGCAGCACGTACCAGACGGCAAACGCGCTGGTGGCGTGCCACTGCAACAGGTTATGGGCTTTGGAGGGGTCGGCCATTGCCGCTTCCAGAATGACGCTGACGACAGCCACCAGCAAGACCGCGACCGCGATGATCAGCATTGACCAGGGCAACCAGCGCCAAAGCTCAGGTGGCGGGTGCCGCAGCAGCGCCGAGGCCAGGAGGATTTTGGCCAGCAGGGCAACCGGGAAGTAGGTCTGAATGGCGAGCTGGCGAATGGCGTGAACTTCCTCGCCGGGGGCGCCGATCAGAGCGATGTAGACGATCAGCAGCGCCGGACTCAGCGTGCCGATAAGATGGAGCAAGGCGCGGGTTCCAGCCCCGGCCGCGCCCAGCGCCCCCAGCCAAGCCGTGTTCAGCCACCACACCACCATCAGCAGGGTCGCCATGGGAATGACGGTCGCGCGAAAGACGAACACCGCCGGCTCCTGGCGACCGGCCGCGCTCATGCTGATGCAGCCGTCGATGAACACACGGCAGTCAGGCACCAGCTCGTAGGCCCGGGACAGCCCCAGCGCGATCACCAGGCCGGTCACACCGACGCCAATGGCCAGCGGCGGCAGCGGCCAGGGCCTCAACCGATCCGCCCCCTGCGCTGCAGCCACGCACTCAAAAGGTGCACGGGCAGCAGCAGCACGACAATCCAGGCGACGGTCAAAAACGGCAGGTAAGCCAGGGGCGGCAAGTCCAACAACCCGACGATAACCGGCTCGTGCACCATGTTGATATTGCGTTCGGGATCGGTCAGCCACCAGGCCGATAGCACCAGTAAGGCCACCAGCGCGGCCTGCCAGGGCAGTGCCCGCCGGTCATAGCCCAGGCGATAAACGGCGAAGCCCGAGATCAGGGGCAGGACCAGATGGTAGAAGGACAACAGCTTGGCCGCAGTCGGAAAATCGGGGTCGAGCATGTAGGCCGTGCCACCGATGGGGTGGACGCCGGTCAGCCAGGCCGTGGCCAGGTCAATGCCCCAAAACAGCCCGACCAGCGCCACGGCCAGCCACTGCATCGACAACAGCAAACGACTCTCGCGCCACAGACCGATCAGGATCAGCAGATTGGCCAGGTTGCAGACATAGAAAAAATTCTGCGGGCCCAGCAGGGCGATCACCGAGGGGATCCAGATCACGATCCAGATCGAAAAAGCCAGCTTCAGCGTCAGCGGCAACCCGGGTTTGACGGCAGTCGGCTGCATGGGCGCTCAGCCTGGCGACCTTGAACCAAACGCATGATATGGGGCGATATTAGCCATCGGTGATCTGAAGGCCCATCGGGACAAAAGGTTCAAAGTCGGCTCGATTCAGCGTGACGAACTCGGCTTCGGCCAGAATGGCGACTGCAGCGATGATCGCATCGGTCTTGAAGACCCGTCGGCGACCCGCCTCATTGAACAGTTCTGCGGCCAGTTCGGCGTCTTCCAGCCTCAGCGGGAGGATCCGTCTTTGCAGGAAGGCGATGGCCATTGCCGACTCGTTTTCGGCCAACGGCCCCAAACTGAACTCGTACCAGACGAGGCTGCTGGTCGCCGCCGGCTCACCGGCCGCAACCCGCTGCACGATCGGATGTCCTGCGCGCGACCAGACCGGTAGAGCGATCAGGGCATTGGTATCGAAATGCAGCATCGGGCTTTACTCGTGCCTGCCGCCGCGCCGCCGTTCTTCTGCTCTTCGCTGCGTGCGCTGGTCTCGGGCCAGTTCACGCAGATCCGCTTCGGTCCGGACCGGCTTGGCCGAAGCGTAATGAGCCACGACTTCCGCCGGAGTCATTGCCGCGGGACCCTCCTGTTCGGCGATGCGGCGAATGGAGCGGCGAATGACCTCGGCTTGCGAAACACCCCAGCACCGCGCCATGCGCTTGATGTTGTCAGCCGTTTCCTCGTCGAGGGCATAACTGCTGCGGACCGTCATGCGTGCCATCTGCCAGTCACACTGTTATGGTGTGCTGTTATTGTAAATTTGCTTGCCTCGTGCAGCAAGGACTGACTGCCAGAGGCTGATGCTGATCCACATCTCTCAAGCTGCGCCGTGTCAGGCCAGATGGCCGGTCTTGACCCAGATCAGGGTCTCGCGCTCCACCCAGGGCTGATGCATGCTGCCGTGCGGCGAGCGAATCCAGGTGCCGGCCGGGTAGCGGCCGAATTCATCGATGAATTCGCCCGACAGCACCAGGATTTCTTCCCCGCCGTAGTGACGATGAGCCTGGAACTGCTCGCCGGCCGGCCAGCGCACGAGGGCGACAGTTTCGGTTCCGAAGGCATGCAGGGGCATTACCTCGAGTCGGCCTATGCCGGGCTGCCAGGCCGTATTGCGGGTATCGACCCGCACAACGGCCTGGTCCTCGGGGCTCATCTGGTGGAGCTTGACGAACAGGGTGCAGCCGTTCTCGCTGCAGGGTGCATGCCCGCTGCCCGGCGGATTGCGCAGATAGCTCCCGGGGCCGTAGTCGCCGGTCTCATCGGAGAAGGTGCCGTCCAGTACCAGGATTTCCTCGCCCAGCGGGTGCTCGTGCCGGGCAAAGCGCGCCCCCGGTTCATAGCGCACGATGCTGGTCGCGTGGCCGCGTTCGGCTTCCTCGCGCGCCAGCGGCTTGCGCAGCACGCCGCCGGCCGGGCTGGGCTGCCAGTCCATCGCCGACGTGTCCAGCACCGCGCGTTCGTTGAAATCCATGTTCAGCATGATTTTTCAGTTCGCTTAATGGTTCAGGTCGACCAGCTCGAGGCTGATCTGGCGCAGACGGGCGCGAGCGTCAGGATCGTAGGCCTGCTCGTGCGCCTCGGCCGGTTTGCCGTCGCGGAAATAATGGCCGCTGCCGACGTTTTCAACAATCAGCTGCATGACGCGATCGGCGCCCTCGTCCACATCAGTCTGCGGCTCGATGCCGGCGCGGCGCACCATGTAGGTGTCCATGAACGTCGCCGGATGCAGGGCGTTGATGATGACGCCCGTTTCGTCCAGACGCTCGGCCATGTCGTAGGTGTGCAGAATCTGGGCCAGCTTGCTTTGCGCGTACGGCCGGCCGATTTCGCGGCCGTCGGGCTCGTATTCCTCCAGCATCACGTCGTCGAAGTCGATCGGCGCCTGCGCGCCCGAAGACACGTTGACGATGCGCGCGGGCGCGCTGTCGATCAAAAGCGGCAGCAGCTCTTCGGTCAGCAGGAAATGGGCCAGATAGTTGACCTGGAACACCGGCTCATAGCCTTCTTCCGAGACCAGCGCGCCGTCCTCGTCGGACCCGATGCCGGCGTTGTTGACCAGCACATCGAGCCGGTCGAAATCGGCCAGCACGCCGTCGGCCAGTTCGCGTACCTGATCGAGCGACAGGAAATCGGCGCGCCTGAACTCCGCACCGCCGCCGGCCTCGACGATGGCATCTACCACCGCTTCGCCCCGCTCGATGCTGCGGCCGTGGACGATCACGTGATAGTTCATGGCGCCCAGCCTGAGCGCGACCTCCTCGCCCAGACCTCGGGTTGAGCCGGTGACCAGGGCAACTCGCCCTTCGTCGCCGAGTTCTTCGGCCTCGCCCGTATCCGCCGAAGCGGGCAATGCGCCCAGCGCAAGGGGCATCATCAAGGACGGGATCAGCAAAAAGTAACAGCGCGCGAAAAGATTCATGCTTTTCCTCTTCGAATCAATACGGCCCGTCAGTATATCGACCGTCGTCGAAACACCCTGTTTCCAGGCCCAAGTGGTATCAGCCACGCCCGTTACGTACACTGCAAGCCGAACCGCGAACCCGGGCCATGGCCGAACTAATCAATGCCGCAATCTTCAGAAATGCAAGCGGGTCTTGCAGATCGCGCTCGGCGCATCTCGGCGCTGGCCGAAACACTGCTGCGCCGCACGCGAGTGCTGGGCTGGCTGGCTTTGGCTTGCGCGCTCTGGCTGTGGCTGGTGCTGTTCGTGATCCTCGGTTCGATTCCGCACTTTCTGCTGGCCGTGCCGGCCGCCGCAGTCGGGCTGGTTCTGCTGCTGCCGGGCCTGGTCGTGCTCCTGACGACCTTGGGGCTGAAAAGCCTGACCCGACTGCCGCAGCGGCTGGGCGCCAAGATCGCGCCACGGCCGGAAGCGGTCGAGCGCCGGCGTCGGGGACCGCTCGGACTGCTGCGCAAGCTCTGGGCAATCCGGCGCGAGGTACTGGGCTACAAACTGGTGCTGGTGCGCTACGCCGGTGCGGTGCGCCTGTTCACCCTGCCGGTGCTGCTGGTCATCAGTCTGGCCGTGCTGGCCTGCCTGTTTCAGCTTTTACTCGCCATACTGAGCCTGCCGCTGGTGGCGCTGGCGCTTTAGGTCACCAGCACTCGCATGCCGGCTATTAGAGGCTACGAATCAGAATCATCGTCTTCTGCGGCAGCATCCTCGGCTTCGACGTCACGAACCCTAACCGTACCGTAGTCCAGGTTCTTGAACAGGCGGGTTTCGGTCTCGATCACCTTGCCGAAGTCCCAGGCCTCGGCGCGGTAGAAATCATCGCCCGTCCGTGAGCGGCCGTATCGATCGATCACGGTCAGAAAATTGGTAGCACCGGTGCGCGAGCCGGTCGCCTGGCGGCGCTCGCGCCGCATTCGGCGTTCGGCCCGTTCCACGGCCACTTCATCGCCGAATTCGGGTTTGAGTTCGTTTTCCAGGATGTTTCGACCCTGCCTGCGCTGCGCCGCCGTCAAGCCTTCGTACATCTGGTCGGCCATGTCCAGCATCAGCGGGTAGTCTCGTTCGGCGGCCAGCGTGGTCCAGGCCCAGGCGCGAGCCGGATTCTGCGCCGTGCCCTGTCCGTGATAATTCATGACGGCCAGATTGAACTGCGACAGCTTGTCGCCCCAGCGCGCGGCAACCTTGAATTTGTACTTGGCGCTGGGATACTGGCCGCTGCGGTAGGAGCGGATGGCTTCGTTGTAGTGGCGGTAGCCGGGCGTATGCTCGGCGTAGCTGATGTCATCCGGCGCCGCCGAGGCGCTTGCCAGGAACAAAGCACTCAGCAGCACGCAGCACAGCATGATCAGAGTCTTGACTAGCGGCATCATGATTCTCCTCTTGCATTGAAATCCCTCTTTCATCGGCGAACCTCGGGCGGATGTGCGCTGACCTCTTCGAACTCGGCCAAAAACCCTGCATCGGGGCAGTCTACCCAGGTGAAGCTAAAGCCCCGATTGACCGTTCCCATGCGACCGTCATCGCCGAACCGCCTGAACTCTTCCAGGCGAAAGCAATAGGTCTTGGAATCGAGTTCCTCGACTTCCAGCACGACCGGCCGGAGACCGCTGCTTTGGGCAAAGACCTGGCGGCTGTCGAGCGGCAGTTCCAGCACGCTGAACTGGCCCGGACCGAGCGCAACATGCTGGACTGCATCGATGCCGACCACAATCTCGCCGACAACCTCCTCGACGCCATACGAGATTCCCGCGGTTTCCCGAGGCGACTCGGCATCCCGAAACACCACCATGCGCGCCTGGCGCTTCATCTTGCTCACCTCGATCGGACCATCGACGGAACGCGTTTCAAGACGCACCGCGCCAGGCCCGCCCCCGTGAACCAGCCGGCGATTTCCGTTCTGGTCGACCTCGATGCTGCCGCCAAAAGCGCTTTCAATCTCGCCGCGATGGGATTCGGCGTTCAGCTCCAGCGGGGTCTCGGCCGGCAATTCGAAGGCCAGCCTTGCCGACTGGCTTCGGGCTCGCAGCACGGCCCGTTCAGAAGGCCGGACTCGAACCCGGGTATCACCCGACAGGCTGCGCAGATCCAGATCGACCAGCTCGTCGATATCCAGCCGAACCGGGCCGGAGAGCGTCTGAACGCCCAGGCGCTTGCCGTCGCCGCGGGCGCGAATCTCGCCGCCCACGGACTGCAGGCGGGTCTCCTCAAGGGCCAGGCCATCCAGATTCTGGCCGGCGTCGACGGTTTCAATGAACAGGCGCTCCGGTTTGGAATCGCGAATTCGCACCGAGCCGCCGACCACCTGCAGCTGAACCAGCGGCCCGTGCAGGCCGCTCGCCGACAGCGAACCCTGGCCCAGGCGCGCCTCGACTTCGGCGCTGTGCGGGACGCGGATTTCGATCAGATCCGGTTCCCCGCCTTCCGATCTACCGATTGGCAGGCTGCCGAAACGAATCGACCAGTGGCTGGCGTCTCCGCCAATGGCCGGCTGCACGGCCTGGCCTCCGGGACTGATGATCAGCAGGCGATCCTCGTCATGGCCGATCAGCGCAAAGTCGCCTGACTGCGCTTCCAGGCTTAATCGACCGCCCGGGTTCATGTCGCGCGTCTCGTCGGCGAAAAGGGTGAGTGGCGCCATCATGGTCAGAACCATCAGGCTTGTGTGTAAAGCGACGTAAGTGATTTTCATCGTTTGGCTCCCTTAGGGGGTATACATTTCGATTTCCAGGCGGGCGGCCATGCTCATCAGGTCGGCCTGTCGCAGGCGGGCCTCGGCAAGGAATTCCATCAGCAGCAGGTTGTCGGGCTCTTGTACTAGTGCGGACTCGAGCTTGCGGATCGCGGCTTCGTTTTCTTCAGCCGCGGCGGCCAGGGCCTGGCGCGAGCGCTGCATTCCAGTCGCGGGTTCCACCACTGGCGGCGCCGTTTCCGGAGCGGGCAAATCAACCAGCGTGGGGTCCGGCGTCGTGCTCGGCGGCGAGAGCAGCAGCACGCTGATCACCGCCAGGCCGGACACGGCCGCGACAAGCGCCAGCCACGTCCGGGACGATCGGCGCGCCGGCGGAGCATCGAGCTGCGGCTTGAGCTTCCGCCACACCCGATCCGGCGGCGTGCAGCTCCGGTCCAGTGCATCGAGACGGCGATCCAGTTCCTGATCGGTAAGGCTCATGACAGAGACTCCTTGAGTAATTGACGGGCCCGGTGCAATTGACCTTTGGAAGTGCCCTGATCGATGCCCATGGCCGATGCAATCTCGGCATGACTCAGGCCTTCCAGGCAAAACAGCACCAGGACTTCCCGAGCGCGCGGCGGCAAGGCCGCCACGGCCCGTTCCAGATCCCGATCGGCTGCGGGCCAGGGCGGGTCGGACACGGCCGCTGTGTCAAGGCCGGCAGACTCGGTGACCAGCTGCGGACGGCGGCGATCGGCCAGGGCCAGATTGAGCGTCAGGCGCTTCAGCCAGGCGCCGAAGCTTTGCGGGTCGTCCAAACCGTCGAGCTTGCGCCAGGCCTGGAGGAAGCCGTCCTGCAGCCAGTCTTCGGCCTGGCCGACCCGGCCGCCGCTCAGCCGCCACAGCATCGGCATCAGCCGACCGGCATGGCGCTGATACAAATCAGCGAAAGCCTGCTGGCAGCCGTCCCGCGACCGCGACACGAGTTCCGCGTCGGACGGGTCGGTGAAGACAGCTGGACGGGTTGGGGCATCCATACTGGTAAAGGACGCATCCGGGACGGGAAAGGTTGGAATCGTGGCACTTTTGCCCGGCCGGCGCCACTACCGCCATGATGCCCTCCCTGGCGGAGGGCCCCGCCTTCAGGTCAGCCCGGCCTCCTCCAAAAGCGCGGGGATGTTTTTCTTGAACGGAAAGAAACCCTTCTTCGCGTGCGGCCAGGCCGCCGCGTCCCAGTCGTTGCGGACCCGGTGCAGAACCAGTCCTGCCTGCTCGAGTTCCTGCTCGAGTCGCTGTAGACCCTCGGCGAGTGGTCCGACCGGCGCTTCGGCCATGACCACGGTATCGACGCCGATTTGTCGTGCCCGCTCGCTGATGGCTTCGGCATCGAGTTCAGGCAGGCTTCGCGCATCGATCTCGAGCGCGCTTTGCAGTTGCTCGACGGCGTCATCGGCCGCCGCGTTCAAAAAAGCCTGGCCCTTGTCGCCGAACGGCCACTGCTGACCGCCGCCAACGACCAGCGCTGCCCGAAATTCAAGCCCGGTATCGAGGCAGGCATGCGCGCCCAGGTCGTCGCCGTGGACCAGCAACAGGGCCGGACCCGACGGCACGGCAGGCAGTTCTTCCAGCGGCTGGCGCGAATACGGTGCCTCGTCGCGAATCGGCTCTGCAACTTCGGCCAGGCCGGTCGGGCGATAACGGCCGTCGGTATATTTCGCGATGTTGTCGGGCCGCGCCAGGTAGGTCTTGCCGCGGGTCTGGATACCGGCCACCCAGCGCCAGCCCAGGGTGTTGGAAGCCGGGTCGCCGTCGAGCAGATGGCGCAGGAAGAAGTCCGCCCCCAGCGTCCAGGGCAGCTTGAGGGTGAAAACCCAGATCGAGGCAAACCACATGCGAACGTGGTTGTGCAGGTAGCCGGTCGCGACCAGCTCGCGCGCCCAGTCGTCGAAACACTCGATGCCGGTCCGCCCCGACTCGGCCTCGGCCAGCGCGCGCGCCAGGCCGGCGTTGGCCTCGACCCGTTCGCGGTCGCCATCGCGCTCGGCGAGAAAATCGCGCCAGACCTGCGGGCGCATCTGCAGCCAGCCCTTCCAGTAAGTGCGCCAGAACACTTCCTGGATG
>CAZUTZ010000075.1:0-10286 GCA_964623655.1 uncultured Wenzhouxiangella sp. | reverse complement strand
CACGCTGGGCCTGCGGCGACGGCTTTGATTGACAGCTGCACGATCATTTCCCAATGCGCCGAACCTAGTGGGCCATGCGGCTAATTAGGTAACGCTCAGAGCACAGTGGCTCCCGAAGGGCCGTCGCACAAGCGCCGCGGGCTGCGTTCCGCTCGCTTGAATTGGCGACGGCCAGTCCTGCGCTCGCGCGCCTTGCCCACAACGCTTGTGCGACGGCTGAGCGTTACCTTATTAGCCGCATGGCCCACTAGTGATTCAGAGGCTCCCTAGAAATTGGCGCTGACCAGGCGGCAGTTCCTGAGCCGGCGATCGTCAATATCCGCCTCGGCCCGATCGCCGCTGCTCTCATAGCGGAGATCGACCTCAGTGAAACGGCGGTCATTGCCGGCGTCGTTGGCGACCCGGTCCAGCACGTGGAGATGATCCTCGAACACCAGGCCCATGTGGGCCGGGCCGATGCGGGCTTCCAGGCGCTCGCCCTGGCAGTCGTAGATGCGCTGCTCGACCTCGGGCCGGCGCTCGAGTTCGAACAGGCCCAGCCAGGGCGCCAGCGATCCTTCCTGCTCCGGCGCCGGGTCCAGATCCAGCAGGTGGGTCATCAAGGGGTAGAGGTCGACCGAACGCACGCTGGGAATCTGGCCGCCGGCTTCGAAGCCGGGCCCGTGCAGCACCAGCACGCTGTGCATCTCGCGCAGGGCCGGGTCCCAGCCATGCTGACCGACCAGCGGGAAACGGCGCTGCCCGGCCATGAACGGACGGTTGGAAATCAGCCATTCCAGGTCCGCCTCGGCCACCACGTCGGGCACCCGTCGATGCGTGCCGAACCGATAGCGCGCCGGAATGTCTTCGCGCGCCCAGACCCGCAGGTGCGGATGGGCGCCGTCCAGTGCCTCGACGATCTCGTCGACTTCCTTTTCCGTGGCCCAGATCTGCGCTGCCGGGCCCCAGTCCGAAACGACCGCCCGCGACAGGTCCAGATAGTCGTCGAGCATGATGTAGCGCTCGGTGTCGACACGGCTCATGCCGTGGTCTGAAGCCAGAATGATGTGCATCTGATCCAGCAGGCCGCGTTCTTCCAGACCGTCAAGCAGGATTTCCAGGTGGGCGTCGACGTCGGCCAGGGCTTCGGCCACCGGCTCGGCCAGCGGGCCGTGGCGATGACCCATGGAGTCGACGATGCTGAAATACAGGGTCAGAAAAGTCGGGCGTTCGTCGGCCGGCAGATCCAGCCATTCCAGCAGGGTCTCGACGCGCTCCAGGTGCGGCACGTCGTTGGAATACGGCTTCCAGAAACTTGGGCGCACGCCGCGAATGCGGGCCTCCGAGCCGGGCCAGAAATAGGTGCCGGCGCGCAGGCCCTGATCCTCGGCGGCGACCCAGATCGGCTCGCAGCCCTGATACCAGAATCCGTCTCCCACCGCTTCGCGGTTGCCGAGCGAGAAGCGCGCATCGCGATCCGGATCCCACATGCTGTTGGCGACCACGCCATGGGTGCCCGGGTAGCAGCCGGTCACCATGCTGTAGTGCGTCGGAAAGGTCTTGGTCGGAAAAACATGATGCAGGGAGTCGGCAGTGACCCCGCCGTCGACCAGGCGCTGGATGGCCGGAATTTCGACCAGGTCCAGGTAATCGTGACGCATGCCGTCGATCGAGATCAGCAAAAGCGGCGGGGGCTGGTCTTCCTCTTCGATCGGGCGGGTGTCCTGACAGGCGGCCAGAGAAAGCAGCGAAAGCAGTAGAGCTGGAAATAACAGGGCAGAACGCATCGGGCGGCGGGAAACGGTGGAAATCAGTTCGCAATTTTAGCCGTCATTCATAACAGGCCGATAACGATGTGGCCGCTTAGCGGTCAGTTTTCCGTAAGCTGAGGCAAGCAAAACCACAACGCATTGCGTTTTCAGGAGATCATCGATATGCCCAAGTTTCTGCTCGGCTGCCTGGTCGCGCTGGTTGTCGTCGCCGTTGGCGGCGGAACCGCCGGTTATTTCCTGCTGGTCAAGCCGGCCTATCAGTTCGTCTCCGATGTTGGCAATTTCACCAATGAATTCACCGAACTCAACGAGGAGGTTCCTCGCGACCCGGAATTCCGCCCGCCGTCCGACGGCCAGGTTGAACAAGACCAGTTCGAGCGTTTCCTGGCCGTTCAGCGCGACATGCGCCGGGGCCTGGACGAGCGTCTGCCCCAGCTGCAGGAGCGCCTGCAGGAACTGGAGCGCGACATTGAGGAGCGTGACGGGCAGGCCAACCCGGTCGAACTCATTGCCGCCTCGCGGGAGCTGGCCGGTTTGCTGCTCGACGGCAAGCGCTACCAGGTCGACGCGCTCAACGCCCATCAGTTTTCGCTGGAAGAGTACCTCTACGTCCGCAACCAGACTTTTCAGGCTATCGGTCAATCGGTTGCCGTGGCCGGTCTGGGTGAGCAGGGCCGGCCCGATCGCCGGCAGCCGGTGCCTGAGGAGGTCGTCGACATGGTCGAGCCGCACCAGGAAGAATTGATGCAGTCCTACGCACTGGTCTGGTTCGGTTTGTAAAGACGAGGATTTCCGCTGGACTTTTTCGCCCGCTTCGAGGTCCTAAGTAACCCACTACCGCTGCTGGTCGTCGTGACTGGCAGCGGGTTCAGGCACCCTGGTCGACGGGAGTAAATTTGGTGCGAAAACTGTTGATTGTGCTGGGCGGCCTGCTGGTCGTCCTGTTGGGGCTTGTGCTGGCGGTCGTGTTGCTGGTAGACCCGGACGACTATCGAGACGAGATTGCCGCCCGCGCCAGCAGCGCGCTGGGAAGAGAAGTGCAGCTCGACGGCCCGATCGGCCTGCGTTTGTTTCCCTGGCTCGCCCTGGATATCGAGGACTTGAGGGTCGGCAATCCGCCGGACTTCGACGACGCGCCGGACTTTGCCCGGGTCGGACAGGCCGCCGTTGCCGTGCGCCTGTGGCCGCTGCTGCGCGGCGACCTTGAGTTCGGCACGGTCAGTCTGGGCAATGCGCACCTGGCCATCGTCACCGACGCGGATGGGCGAAGCAATCTTGATGGGCTTTTGGCGCCCGAGGACGCGGCGCCGGCCGAAGAGCGCGGCGCACCGGACCTGTCGAGATTGACCCTGGGCCGTCTTCAACTCAGCGATGTCACGCTGGAAATACTCGACGCCGGCAGCGGTGCGCGCACCCTGGCCCGGCTGGAAAGTCTGGAGCTTGACCCTTTTCGGGCCGACCAGTGGGTGCCTTTCAGCTTGCGCGGCAGTCTGTCTGACGGCGAAACGGCCTGGGTCGAAGACCTGGAAGTCACCGGCCAGCTGCGGGCCGATGCTGACCTCGCCCGCCTCGGCGTGGACGACTGGCGGGCCGATTTCAGACTGCCCGCGGCGGCAGCGCGCATTGGGGCCGAGGGCGACCTTGAAGTCCGCATGGATCAGGCCGCTCCAAGACTGACGCTGGATCGACTCAGTGCGCGTCTCGAGGCAGCCGAACAGGAAATCCGCTTCGATCTGGAGGCGCCGCTGCGCGTCGCATTGGACGAGGTGCTTGAAGGCGAACTGGCGGCGGCCCGCTTGCGCCTGAACGGCCAGGCGCTGGAGCTCAACGGTGCCTTCGTTCTGGGCGACCCGGTCGAGGCGGAGTTGACGGTCCGCGGCGAGCGACTCGATCTGCGACCGTTGATGGCGGTTCTCGAAGCGGAAGCGGAAAACGGCCGGGCCGAGGATGCCGCAGCCGTCGATTTCACGGCTCTGGTCGGGCCGCGAGTCAGCGTGGACCTGGACCTCGACGAGCTTGTCCTCAGCGACGATCTGCGCTTCAGCGCGGTGGGCGCAAAAGCTCGCCTGCGCGATGGGCAACTGGTGCTGGATCCGCTGCAGGCCGGACTGTTCGGCGGCAGTTTCGCGGGCAACCTGAGCGTGGATTTCACCGCCGAGCCGCCGCGTACGCGGCTCAACCCCAGCTTCAGCGACATCCGGGCCGAAGAACTGACCCGGCTGGTCAGCGAAACCGCGCCACTGCGCGGTCTGGGCGAGATGAATCTGGATTTCACGTTCAGCGGGCTGACGGTCAGCGAAATCCTGGCCAGCCTGGACGGCGAGGGCAGCTTCCGGCTTGACGACGGCGCCTTGCTGGGGGTTGATCTGCGCCGGCTGATCGAAGACAAGCTCACCGTCAGCACCCTCGCCAACGTTGACCAGGCATTCGGCGGCGAGACGCCGTTTCGCAGCCTTGACGGCCGTATTCGGGCTGAGTCGGGGGTGGTCTTTTTGCCCGACCTGGATCTGAGTGCGGGAGACTTCAGCGCCGGCGGAGAAGGCCAGCTGGATTTCGCCGCCGGCGAAGTGGCTTATCGGCTGGATCTGCGACTGGGCGAAGCGCTGATCGAGCGCCTGCCGAGTCGGTTGGCGCGGGCGACCGACGGGGTGATTCCGTTGGCCATCGATGGTCCACTCAATCGCCCCCTGGTGCGGGTCGACCTGGCCGCCATTGCCGAAGGCGCCGTGCAGCGCGAGCTGCGGGATCGCCTGCTGGATCGATTGCGGCCGGACGAGGAGGAATTGGAGGAAGAGGAGGCGTCGGAAAGTGGCGATGATCAGGACGCAGCCCCAAAGCGACGCGAACTGGGTCGGGACCTCTTGCTGCGCACCCTGCGGGAACGCGACGAGCGCGAGCGCGAACCGCCGCCGCCATAGCCGGCCAGTTCGACTCAGCCCAGGCTGGCGGGGTCCACGGATGGCAGGGTCAACACGGTTTATCGCCGGGCACGAGTTAGAATAAGGCATGGCTCAAGCCCACCTCAGCATGGAAACCGACTCCGGAAAGCGCGCGCTCGAGCTGTCGCGAGTTGGCCAGTCGACGCAAGCGCTGCTGAACTTCGTTTTTGAGGATGTGCAGTCGGTCTGGCCGTCGGCCGGAATCGGGCTGGATTTCCTCGGCGGCGATGTGCTTTGCGAGCAATGGTTGGCGGCAGCGCCGGTGCGCTTCGGTCACGGAGATACCTGGAGCTGGTCGCGCAGCAAGGACTTGCTCGCGGTGGCCATCGAAGCCCCGGATGAGGGGGACCCGGCCGAGACGACGGCCCGCTTTTACCGCGAATTGATTGCGACTGTCCGTTCGGCCGGTTATCCGCACCTGCTGCGCATCTGGAATTACCTGTCCGACATCAATGGCGGCGATGGCGACAACGAGCGCTATCGACGCTTTTGCATTGGCCGCGGTCGCGCATTGTCCGAGGCCGGCCTGGAAGATGCCCGGATGTGCGCCGCCACGGCCATCGGCAGCCACGACCAGCGTTTTCGCCTGTTTGCCCTGGCCGGAAAAGCCCCGGGCCAGTCGATCGAAAACCCGCGCCAGGTCAGCGCCTGGAACTATCCCCCTGTTTACGGTACGCGGAGCCCGGCGTTCGCCCGAGCCACCGCAGTCGATTTGCCGGACCAGCGCACCGCGCTATTGATATCCGGTACGGCCAGCGTGGTCGGTCACGCCACCGCACATCCGGGCAACGTACTGGCGCAAACCGATGAGGCGGTCAGCAACCTGGCCGCGCTGCTGGCCGAAGCGGCCAGCGATCTGCGCCGCCCGGGCCTGGCCCGTTTTGGTGGGGAGGCCGCTGCACGGGTTTACGTTCGCCATGCCGAGCACTGGCCGATGGTTCACGAACGCCTCCGCGAGCACTGGCCCACCCTGCCGCTGGCCGGGTTTGTTGGCGATATCTGCAGGCGGGACCTGCTGGTCGAAATCGAAGCCTGGCACTGCGCCTAGCTCTGGGAGACAAGTGCCTTGAAGCTGCAACATGCCACCTGGCCGGAGATCGAAGCGTATTTGAGAGAAAGCCAGGCGATCCTGATCCCGATCGGTTCCACCGAACAGCATGGGCCAACCGGCATGATCGGCACGGATATCCTGTGTCCGGAAATCATTGCCGATGCCATGGCCGAGCAGTCGCGGATACTGATTGGTCCCAGCTTGAGCGTCGGCATGGCCCAGCACCACCTGGCTTTTCCCGGATCAATCAGCTTGCGGCCGTCGACGCTGATTCGCGTGCTGTCGGACGTGATCGCATCACTGTCCGGTCAGGGTTTTACCCACTTTTTCTTTCTCAACGGTCACGGCGGAAACATTGCGACCGTGCAGGCGGCGTTTTCTGAAATCTGGTCCGGCAGCAGCTTTGCCGGCGTCAGCAGCCGGGTGCGCCTGCGGCTGCACAACTGGTTTCAGGGCGAGCAGGTCGGCCGGCTGTCGCGAAAGATCTTTGGCGATGGCGAGGGCAGCCACGCCACACCCTCGGAAATTTCCCTGGTCCTGTCGGCCTATCCGCAAGACCGTCGGCAAGTGCCGCTCCATCCGGAGCGCGCACCGAGCGGCCCGATTCTTGATGCCGCCGATTTCCGCCGACGTCATCCGGATGGCCGCATGGGCGCCCGCTCGGCGCTGGCCACAGGAGAGCACGGGGAGCGGTTGCGCCAGGCCGCAACGGCCGACGCGCTGGAAGCCTGGCAGCGTTTCGTCTCTCTCTGACTCTGCGCGCCGGCAAGTCTTCCGGGGGCTTGCCTGGATAAAGGGCAAAAGTTCTCAGGCCACCCTTGGCATGGTGAAACAGTTCTCAGGCCGACCTTTTTGGCACGATCATTGCATCCTTGTTGGCGTAGTCGGACAATTTCGTCCGCCAACTGCGCCAAGGGGTACGACGCATGTTCCAGGCAAACGCAAATCGCTTTTCAGAACCGCTCTTCGACGATATGGAGGGCATGGAAGAGTTGTCTTTCAATTTCGCATTTCAGCCCATCGTCGAAGCGAATTCCAACAAGGTCGTGGGTTACGAAGCCCTTATCCGCGGGGTGGGTGGAGAGCCAGCAGATGCGGTTCTGGCGGGGATTCGCCCTCAGAACCGCCAGCGTTTTGATCAGGCCGTTCGAGTGCGCGCGATTCGGGACGCGAGCCGGCTTGGATTGAAAGCGCCTCTGCACCTCAACTGCAGCTGGCTGAGTCTGTCGCACACCCGCGCTGCAATGGTCGGCATGCTGAATGCGGCTGGCGCCAGCGGCTGGCGTCGGGAAGAGCTGGTGCTTGAACTGCACGATCTTGAGCAGTACGGCGGCATCCGGGAGCTTGTGGAAATGACTCAGCGGATGCGGCAGTTCCACATTCGCCTGTTGGTTGATCGCTTCGGCTCGTCCACGGCAGATCTGTCACGCCTGGCGATGCTCCGTCCCGACATGGTGAAGCTGGACCGCCGGTTGGTTGCTGGAATCCACAGAGGCCACAGTCGACAGAGTGTCGTAACCGGTATCGTGGCAATGTGTCGCTCCATGGACATTGAAGTCATCGCCGTCGGCGTGGAAAAAGAGCAGGAACTGTCATGGTTGAGCAACTGTGGCGTGCGTTGGTTCCAAGGCCATTATTTTGCCAGGCCAACCACTGACCGCGTACCGAAAGTCTCGAAGCGGACCAACGGGGTCCACCACAGTGGTCACTCAAGTTTCCAGCAAAGTGCCTTGCTTGGCGGCTATTGATGCGGTGCCGTAATGCTCAACGGCCTCGCCTTTCAAGTTCAGCGAGGACTGCTCCGAGACTGCTTTCGGAAGCCGTCAGACAGACCAGCAGGTGATAAAGCAAATCGGCCGCCTCTTCGTTGAGCTTGTCGCCGGTGACGGCAGCCAGCGCCGTTTCCACACCCTCTTCGCCAACCTTCTGCGCGCAGCGAGCCAGCTCGCCCTGCAATAGCCGGGTGGTGTAGCTATGCTCCGGATCGCCGTCCCGTCGCGATTCGATCAGCCCCTGCAGGCGGGCCAGCAAGCCGACCGGCGGCCAGTTCGTGTTGCCGAAGCAGGTGTCGGTTCCCAGGTGGCAGGTGGGGCCGTGCGGTATGGCCTGAACCAGCAAGGCATCGCGGTCGCAGTCGGTGGCCAGGTCAACCAGCTCCAGCACGTTGCCGGAGGTTTCGCCCTTGGTCCACAAACGCTGCTTGCTGCGTGAAAAGAAAGTCACATTCCCGGTGGAGAGAGTTTTTTCCAGCGCTGCATTGTTCATATAGCCGAGCATCAGCACGCGCCCATCGCGCGAATCCTGGATCACCGTCGGCAGCAGGCCATCGCTTTTGCTCCAATCGAGTTTTTCCACTTCTTCGGCACTTAACATCCGATCGTCTGCTCTTGTCTGTCTCTATCTGCGGTTTTGCGGTTCTCGTTCTTGCCGAGTCACCACGCCGCGCTCGCCCAGCCAGCGCTTCAGCTCCGGAATGGCAATCTGCCCGGAATGAAACACCGTCGCGGCCAGCGCGCCGTCGACGTCGGCCTGTTCGAACACATCGAGAAAATGCTGCGCTTCGCCGGCTCCGCCCGAGGCGATCAGCGGCACCTGGCACAGGGTTCGAATGCGGCGGAGCTGGGCGATGTCGTAGCCGGTGCGCACGCCGTCGGCGTCCATGCAGTTCAGCACGATCTCGCCGGCGCCCAGACGCTGAACTTCTTCGACCCAGTGTTCGGTGTCGCGCCGGGGATCAACCATGTTGTCCGGATCGCCGGTGTACTGGCGGACGCGCAGCGCATCGCCGTCGCGGATCGAGTCGACGCCGACGACCACGCACTGCGAGCCAAAAGCATCGGCCAGCTCCGAAATCAGTTCCGGCCGCTCCAGCGCCGGCGAATTGACCGAAATCTTGTCCGCTCCGGCGTGCAGCACGGCGCGGGCGGTCGCGACATCGCGGATGCCGCCGGCAACACAAAAGGGAATATCGATAGCCTCGGCGACCTTTTCGATCCAGGCTGCGTCCACGCTGCGGCGTTGCGGCGAGGCGGTGATGTCGTAAAACACCAGCTCGTCGGCGCCTTCGTCGCGATAGCGCTCGGCGAGCTCGACGATGCCGCCCATCTCGCGGTGATCACGAAAGCGCACACCCTTGACCACGCGGCCGTCGCGGACGTCCAGGCAGGGGATGATTCTTACCGCGACCATTGTTCAATCGCCTTCAGGCTGACGCGGCCTTCGAGCAGGGCTCGACCGACAATGCAACCGGCCACACCGGTCTGCGCCGCCTTCGCCAGATCGGCCTCGCCGCCGATGCCGCCGGAGGCCTGGGTAAGAAGGTCGGGATGGCGCTCGACCAGCGCCTGGTACAGCTCGACGCTGGGCCCGGCAAACATGCCGTCACGCTCGATATCGGTGCACAGCAGATGCTTCAGACCGGCATCGCCCAGGCGGGCCAGCAGGGCGAACAATTCCAATTCGCCGGACTCGGTCCAGCCGGCCGCTTTCGGCGTCCAGCCGCCGCGGCCGTCGGCCATGACGTCCAGCCCGGCAACAATGGCTTCGGGTCCGATCTGGTTCAGCCAGCCGGCGACCGTGTCTGGTTCACGAACGCACAGGCTGCCGATCACGACGCGCCTGGCACCGGCATTCAGGCGCGCCTGGAGGTCGTCCAGCCGGCGCACGCCACCGCCGGTTTGCACGGCAATGTCCAGTTGGCCACAGATGTCGCTGATTACGCTCAGGTTGGCTTCCCCGCCGTCGCGCGCGCTGTCCAGGTCAACGATATGAATCAGCGTGGCACCAGCTTCCTGGTAGCGCCGAGCCAGGGCGAACGGGTCATCGTCGTATCGGGTTTCGCGCTCATAGTCCCCTTGTTCCAGACGTACCACGCGCCCTGCCCTCAGGTCGATGGCGGGGATCAGTTGCATACCCACTCCGTTTGCTCAGTTGGCGGTAAGGAGAACGCTTTTATCATGCGATTTCGCGTTCCAGAAAATTAGCCAGCACACGCGCGCCGGCAGAGGCAGATTTTTCGGGATGAAACTGGCAGGCGGCAAAGTTGCGGCGCCTGACGATGGCGGCAAAGATGTCGCCATGTTCGCTGGTTGCGATCGCCGCGCTAGTGGGCGCAGCAAAGCTGTGCACGAAGTAGAACCATTCATCGCCGTTGAGTCCACGCGCAAGCGGATCCGTAGTGGCCGTCCACGCAAGCTGGTTCCAGCCCATGTGCGGCAGGCGTTGATCGGCTTGCACTTCAAGCTTGTAGACCGTGCCCGGGATCAGACCCAGACATTCGGCATTGCCCTCCTCCGATCTTTCGAACAGGAGCTGCAAACCCAGGCAGATGCCGAGCACGGGTTGGGTCAGCTCGCGAACCACCTCCACCAGCCCGGCCTCGCGCAGCGCGTTCATGGCCCAGGCCGCCGCCCCGACGCCGGGCAGAATCACGCGCTCGGCGGCGCGAATCTGCGCGGCATCCCGGGTCAGCACGCTCTCTGCACCGAGCCGGTTCAGCGCGTGCACCACCGAGCCCAGATTGGCCCCACCGGAATTGATCACCGC
>CAZUTZ010000074.1:0-10406 GCA_964623655.1 uncultured Wenzhouxiangella sp. | reverse complement strand
CTGGCCTCCAGGGACGTGGTCTCGCGGCGCATGACCGAGCACATGCGCAAAGGCCTGGGCGTCCAATCGCCGTATGGTGACCACCTGTGGCTGGACATCACCGTGCTCGGCCGCGAACACGTGCACAAGAACCTGCGCGAAGTCACCGACATCTGCCGCTATTTTCTCGGCATGGACCCGGCCGAGGCGTGGATTCCGGTCCGGCCGACCCAGCACTACTCGATGGGCGGCATCCGCACCGACCACCGCGGCGAAAGCCGCACGCTCAAGGGCTTGTTTGCCTGCGGCGAGGTCTCGTGCTGGGACATGCACGGCTTCAATCGCCTGGGCGGAAACTCGGTGGCCGAGACCGTGGTCTCCGGCATGATCGTGTCGGAATTCATTGCCGACTATTGCGCCGATTCGGCCAGCGACATCAATTTATCCACCGCCCTGGTGCGCGATTTCGTCAGCCGCGAACAGGACGCACTTGACACCCTGCTGCAGTCCAGCGGTAACGAGAGCGCCAGCGCCATCCGATCGCGCATGGAAGAAATCATGATCGATCAGGTCGGCATTTTCCGCAGCGGCCTGGAGCTGGACGCCGCGGTGGAAGAACTGCAGGACTTGCTCAAGCGCAGCCGCAACGTGGCCGTTCGCTCCCGGGCCCCGGGCGCCAACCCCGAACTGGTGGCCGCCTATCGCCTGCCGAAGATGCTGAAAATCGCCCTGTGTACCGCACTCGGTGCGCGCGAGCGCACCGAAAGCCGCGGCGCCCATTACCGCGAGGATTTCCCGCAGCGCAACGACCGCGACTGGCTGAACCGGTCGATCACCACCTGGCCGGATACCGAAGCCACCCTGCCGAATCTGAGCTACGAGCCGATTGCCGTCGACGACATGGAAATCCCGCCGGGCTTTCGCGGCTACGGCGCCAGGAATCACATCGACCATCCGGACAGCGAAGCGCGGCAGGCGCAGATTGAAGAAATCCTCGCCGCGGTCGATCCGCAGGACCGCTACGCGCGTCAGTCAGCAATCATGCCTTTTGACCAACTGCTGCCAGAGAAATACCGTCCGCGCAACGAGCGCCTGGAGACCACGGAATGAACACGACTCTCTCGCCCGAGCCGGGCCGCACCCTGGTCGTCAAGATCCTGCGCCATAACCCGCAGGACCCGACCAGCGAGCCGCACCTTGAACGCTTCGAGCTCGAAGAATACGACGGCATGACGCTGTTCATCGCCTTGAACGAAATCCGTGAGCGATTCGCGCCCGACCTGCAGTTCGACTTCGTCTGCCGGGCCGGCATCTGCGGCAGCTGCGGCATGGTCATCAACGGCCGACCGGGCCTGGCCTGCCGGACGCTGACCTCAACGCTGGACGCCGAAATCACCCTCGCGCCGCTGCCGGTTTTCAAGCTGATCGGTGACTTGTCGGTCGACACCGGCGAGTGGATGCGCGGCATGAGCGAACGACTGGAAACCTGGGCCCACGAAGCAGAACCGGTCGACATGCACGCCCTGGAAGAGCGCCAACAGCCGGAACTGGCCGAAGAAGTCTATGAGCTGGACCGCTGCATCGAGTGCGGCTGCTGTGTGTCGGCCTGCGGCACGGCCCGCATGCGCGAGGACTTTGTCGGTGCCGTAGGCTTGAACAAGATTGCCCGCTTCCGCCTGGATCCGCGCGACACCCGCTCCGACGGCGACTTCTACGATCTGATCGGCGACGACAACGGCGTTTTCGGCTGCATGAGCCTGCTCGGCTGCCACGATGTCTGTCCCAAGGATTTGCCGTTGCAAACGCAAATCGCGTTTCTACGACGCAAGATGGTTACGGTATCCTGACTCGTCGAAACTTGAGCAAAGCGCAGCACCCGAAATGACAGATTCGATTCCCGTCGGCATCGACGGGCTCGCCTTTTCCGGACCGGCAGCTTATGTCGAGCTCAGCGATCTGGCCACCGCCCGCGGCGTCGATCCGGCCAAGTTCACCAAAGGCCTGGGCCAGCACCGCATGGCCATTGCCAGCCCGTGCGAGGACACGGTCACCATGGCGGTGGAAGCCGGCGCGCAAGCCCTTGAAGCTTTCGACGTCGATCCCGAAGAAATCGGCACGCTGATCGTCGGCACCGAAACCGGGGTTGACCACAGCAAACCGGTGGCAGTCTATGTCCACGATCTGCTCGGCCTGGATGCCTGCTGTCGCACCTTCGAGACCAAGCATGCCTGCTACGGCGCGATGGCGGGATTGACCTCGTCAATGGACTGGATTGCCTCGGGCCGCGCGCGTGGACGCAAGGCTCTGGTCATCGCATCCGATATCGCCAACTATGGACTGGGCACGCCGGGTGAGCCCACACAGGGCGCGGGCGCTGTGGCCATGGTGGTCAGCCAGCAACCGCGCCTGCTGGAAATCCAGCCGGCCAGCATTGGCGACTATACGCGCCAGGTCATGGACTTCTGGCGTCCACTGTATTCCAAGTACGCCCTGGCCGACGGGCAGTATTCCATCCAGTGCTATCTGGACGCGCTATCGGCCGCGCGCAACGATGCGGTCGGCCCCCGCCAGGATCTGATCGCGGGCCTGCAGGCTTGCCTGTATCACGTGCCATTCGTCAAGATGGCGTTCAAGGCCCATCAGCGCGAGCTGGAAGTCGAGCGCGGCCTGCCCATCGACAAAAATGAACCCGACGCCTGGCAGGCGCTGCAGGACAGCTACGCGCAGCGTTGCGCGCCCTGGCTGACCCTCAATGCTGAAATCGGCAACATCTACACCGGCTCCTTGTTTCTGTCCCTGATCGATCTGCTGCGCAAGGCGGGCAGTTCACTGGCCGGAGACCAGATCAGCCTGTTTTCCTACGGCAGTGGCTGCGGGGCGACTTATTGTCTGGGCACCATCACCCAGCAGGCCGGCAACTGGCGGGCACGACTGGACCCGGCGGCCCACCTGGAGTCCCGTCGGCGGCTCAGCATCGAGGAATACGAAGACATGGTCAGGGACGGCGAAATCGCCGACCGCAGACCGCAATTGAACCCGGCCGACTTCGGTCTGAGCAATGGCTTGTACTACACCGGGACGCGCGAGGATCGCCGCCACTACGAGCGGATTTGAACGGCTGAGCGGGTGGAGTCAGCGGGCGGGCGCCCGCTGCCCGAAATGGAATTCGGGTTTGAGCTCAGCTCTTCGCGGTTGGTTCGGCTTCGGTAGCCTCAACCGTTTCCTCGACAGCGCTTTCGGTTTCGTTCATGCCTTTGCGAAAATCGCGGATGGCCGAACCCATGTCACCGCCGAGATTGCGGATTTTCTTCGTGCCGAAGACCAGCATCACGACCACGAGAAGGATGATTAACTGAGGAACTCCGATGTTGCCTATACCCATGGTGCACCTGCTGCTTGCTTTGTTGACGGGTGCTCAATTTAGCAAGGCCTCCAGGCGCCCGGCTTGATGCACATCAATTCCCTCAAATGAAGGTGTTTCCATGAAAAGAATTGTCATCGTCGGCGGCGGCGCCGGCGGCATCGGCGTGGCCACGCGCCTTGGTCGTCGGCTGGGCAGGAAAAACAAGGCTGATATTGTCCTGGTCGATATGGCCGAAACCCACGTCTGGAAACCGCTGCTGCACGAGGTTGCAACCGGCACACTGGACACCGGCATTGATGCCATGAGCTTTCGCGGCCATGCCCGCGCCAACGGCTATCGGTTCCAGCAGGGGGAACTGAGCGGCCTGGACCGCCAGGCCCGGCGCATCGAGCTGGCCCCGATCATGGACGGCGACCAGGAACTGCTGCCGGCGCGGACCCTGGCCTACGACTACCTGGTCATCGCCGTCGGCAGCGTGGCCAAGGACTTCGGCATACCCGGTGTGCAAGCCCACTGCCGGTTTCTCGACACCACGCAGCAGGCCATGGACATCAAGGAGATGCTGCGCAAGAAATTCCTGCGCTATGCGCGCGAAGAGCGGCTGGATGAACAGATCAAGGTGATCATCATCGGCGCCGGCGCGACCGGGGCTGAAATGGCGGCCGAAATGAAGCATGCCGCCGATCAGCTCAAGGGCTATGGCTTCAACATGGATGCCTCCAGACTGGCAGTGACGCTGGTCGAAGGCGAGGATCGCATCCTGCCGCAGGTCTCGCGCCCGGCCATTGTCGAATCCGTCGGCGAACAGCTCCAGGACATGGGCATCGAGATTTGTACCGGCCAGCAGGTCGTACGGGCCGAAAAAGACGGCATCGTCCTGGCCTCGGGGAAAAAACTCCCCAGCGACCTGACGCTCTGGGCCGCCGGCATTCAGGCCCCACCGATGCTGTCCCGGCTCGACGGGCTGGAGACGAACGACGACCACCAGCTGGTGGTCAAGCCGAATGCCCAGACCACGCTTGATGAGCGCATTTTCGCCATTGGCGACTGCTGCGCCTGTCCGCAGCCCGACGGCAGCATCGCGCCGCCGCGTGGTCAGGTGGCCCGGCAAATGGGGCATATGGTGGTCAAGAACCTGATCAACCTGCTCGACGGTCGCGAAGCCAGCCGCGAATACATCTACCGCGACCTCGGCTCGCTGGTGAACCTGTCGCGCTTTCATACCGTCGGCAACCTGTTTTCATTCATCGGCGGCGGTGTCGTGGTCGAGGGGCGCCTGGCGCGCTTTACCTACCACTCCCTGTACCGGCGCCACCTGCTCGAAGTCTACGGACTGGTGCGCGGCAGCCTGATGATGGCCGTGCGCAGCTTGAGCCAGTTCCTGCGGCCGGCGCTGAAGCTGCATTAAGGCTTTTCCGACCGACATCGGGCGATCTCTTATAATCCGGTGCTTGCCCTGCCGGATGCCGAAGCATGCTGCGCCTCGCTCGCCGATTTCTGATTCTTGCCCTGATGGCCTGGATGGCGAACGCTGCGGCCGCGGGCAGTCCCGAACGTCTCCAGGAATTTGATCAGCAATTTCGCGAAGCGCTGCAAGAACAGGGCATTCCGGGCGGAGCCTACGCCATCGTCCGCCAGGGCCAGATCGAAAAAATCGGCACGCATGGCGTTCGCCGCGCCGGCAGCCAGGCGCCGATCACGCCGACGACCGTGTTCCGTACCGCTTCGGTCTCGAAGACCTTCGCCGCCCAGCTGACCGCGCTGGTGGTGGCCGACGGCCAGCTCGACTGGAACGACCCGGTGGTTCGCTTCGTGCCGGAGTTGCGCATGCAGTCTCCGGGACACGCTGAGCAGCTTCAGCTACACCACCTGCTCAGCCAGACCACAGGCGTGGTACCCAATGCCTTTGACAACCTGCTCAACGCCAACACGCCGCTGGACCGCATCGTCCCGCATTTTGCCAGCGTGCAGCCACTATGCTCGCCCGGGGCCTGCTACACCTATCAGAACGTGTTGTTTGCCCTGGTTGCTCCGGCCATTGAGCAAGGCACGGGATCGCGCTTCGAAGATCTGCTGCGAGAACGACTGCTTGAACCTTTGGGGATGCAGCAGGCCTCGGTCGGGCGCGAGGCGTTTCTGGCCGAAGCGGATCGGGCCACGCCGCATGTCCGGCGGGCACGCGGCAGGGTCTGGACCCCGGTTGAAGTGACCGAATCCTACTATCTGGTGCCGGCGGCGGCCGGGGTGAACGCCAGCGTGCTGGATCTGGCGCAATGGTTGGTTGCGCAAAAGGGCTACCGACCGGATGTGCTGTCCAACGGAATGTCTGAACAACTGACAGAAAAGCGCGTTCGCACCGTGCGTGAATTACGGCGCGGTGCCTGGGGCGCGCTTTCCAGCGATGCTCATTACGGACTGGGCTGGCGGATTTTCACCGTTGACCAGGAACCGATCTTCATGCACAACGGCTGGGTGCGCGGCTTTGTCGCTCACATCAGCTATTCGCGCAACCACCAGGTAGGACTGGTGGTCATGTTGAACGGCGAATCTCGCGCTGTTGGTGAAATAAGCGCCGATTTCTGGCGTGATCAGCTGGCTCAGCCCTACCCGCAGCTCATCGCCGGTGGCGCGAGTGACGGGATAGAGCTGAGCCGCTAATTTCTGGCAAGAATTCAGCTGCGTGGATCAGGCCACGCGCTGCTTGGGGTCGGCCTCGGCGGCAACCGCGTTGACCACCGACTCGATGATGCGCAGGCCTTCCTCCAGATCGGCGTCGGGGATCATCAGCGGCGGCAGCAGCTTCAAGACCTGATCGTCCACGCCGGCGGTTTCGATGATCAAGCCCTGCTCGAAGGCCCGCTTGGAACATTCGGCGGCCAGTGAGGCGTCGGCGAACTCGATGCCCTGGATGAAACCTCGCCCGCGCGCTTCGGCCTGCACCGGAATCTGGCGAACCAGCGCCTGCAGGCGTTCGGTAATCTTGGCCGCCTTGCGCTCGGTTTCGCGCTGCAGGTTGTTGTCGGTCCAGAAATCCAGCGCGGCGGTCGCGGTGATGAAGGCCGGATTGTGCCCGCGGAAAGTCCCGTTGTGCTCACCCGGCGCCCACTGGTCCAGCTCCGGACGCATGAGGGTCACGGCCAGCGGCAGCCCGAATCCGCTCAAGGATTTCGACAGGCAGATGATATCGGGGTGAATGCCGGCCGGCTCGAAGCTGAAGAACGGCCCGGTCCGACCGCAGCCAACCTGGATATCGTCGATGATCAGCAGCACGCCGTGGCGCTTGAGGATGGCGGCCAGTTCCTTCAGCCACTCCATTCGAGCGACGTTGACGCCGCCTTCGGCCTGGACTGTCTCGATGATCGCTGCGGCCGGCTTGTCGATGCCCGAGCCGTCGTCGCTCAACAAGGCTTCCAGCAGGGCCAGGCTTTGATCCTTGCCGTCTTCCAGGTAGCTGTCGAAAGGCATCATGTCGACGTGCGACAACGGCACACCCGCACCGGCGCGCTTGAACGAGTTACCGGTGACTGCCAGCGAGCCCAGGGTCATGCCGTGGAACGCGTTGGTGAATGAAATCACTTTCTCGCGCCCGGTAACCTTGCGGGCCAGCTTCAGCGCCGCTTCGACCGCGTTGGTTCCGGTTGGCCCCGGAAACTGCACTCGATAGTCCAGGCCACGAGGCTTGAGGATCACCTCGTCAAAACGCTCCAGAAAGCGCGCCTTGGCTTCCGTGGCCATATCCAGACTGTGCACGATGCGATCCTCGCTCAGGTAGTCCAGCAGCGCACGCTTCAGGTCCGGGTGGTTATGCCCGTAATTCATGACGCCTGCACCGGCGAAGAAGTCGATGTATTCGCGCCCGTCTTCGTCTATCAGCCGTGCCTGGCTCGCGTGGGTGAACACGCAGGGGAAGTTGCGCACATAACCGCGCACTTCGGATTCAAGTTTATTGATGATGTCGATGCTCATAGCAGTCAATGCCTCTGCAGATTTTTGAATTCAGGATTTGAACGGACCGATGCGAAACAGATTTTCGGCCTCGTGGGAGTGCGGAAAAAGCTCAGCACTCATGTATTCGGATTCCCGGCACTCGACGCCGCGGTCGCGCCCGAAAGCGCGAAACAGGCGCGTCGATGGCGTATTGTCGGGCGTCACGCTGGCTTCCAGAAAGCGCACTTCGGCCGGCTGGCGCGCCATCAGTTCGTCAAGCAAGCGGGCCGCCAGGCCCTGGCGACGCATCCATGGCGCCACGCCAATCTGCCAGACGAAGACCGCCTCCGGCCGCGCCGGTGGTCGATGGCCAACCACGAAGCCAGCCAGATCACCTTCGTCGTTCTCGGCGACCACGCCGGTATCGGCAAAGTCCATCGCAAACAGCACATAGAAATAAGCGCTGTTGAGTTCCAGACCGCCCATGTCCTTGACCAATTGCCACATGGCCGCGCCGTCCTCCGGCCGCGGCTTGCGGAAATGAACCGTCACCGCCTGCTGGACCTGGGCCGGCTCAGGCGACATGAGCCACCTCAACATCGGTAATGCTGAAGGCTTCATGCAAAGCCTGCGCGGCCGCTTCGACCTTTTCGGCGGCAACCAGGCAAGTTACGGCATGTCCCCGGCGGAAAGCCGCCACGACCTTGATGCCGTCCGACTCAAGGCGATTTCGGGCGAAAGCCAGTACATCGTCATCCCGCCCCGCCTCGTGGCCAACGGCCGAGACCGTGGCGACCGGATGCTCAATGACCAGCCGTTCGCCGAAGCGTTCCTTCAGCGAGCGCGCCAGGCCATCGATGTCGGCCAGCTGCTCAACCGGCAGCAGAAAGTGCGGCGCCTTGGCCTCGCCCAACTCGCGAGCGAACATCTCGTATTCATCCAGAGCCTCCGCGACAGCGGTCACGTCAGCACCCTGCTCGGCGCGGACGCTGAACAAGCGGCGATGTGCGGCAATGCCGACAATTCTGCTTCGGCCGGTGCCGGGCTCACGCCGAACCACGGTCTGGCCGCCTTCGCCGTGCGCCCGCCGGGCATGAATGGTCACGCCGTGCTTCAACGCATAGTCGATGGCGCGCTCGTTCAGCACACCGGCGCCGTGATGGGCCAGGGTCTTCATTTCGGCCAGGCTGAGCAGATTGAGGCGCGTGGCGTCGGGCACAAGACGCGGGTCGGCGGTGTAGACACCGTCGACGTCAGAGTAAATTTCGCAGCGCTTGGCCTTGACGGCAGCTGCGATGGCAACTGCCGTGGTGTCAGAGCCGCCTCGACCCAGGGTGGTGATATCACCGGCCGGGCTGGCGCCCTGAAAACCGGCCACCACGACCACTTTGTCCTCATCCAGCGCTGCCAGGATCCGCGTCGGCTCCACCGAGCGGATGCGCGCATTCAGATGCGATCCGCAAGTCTTCACGCCGGCCTGCGGACCGGTCATGGCGCAGGCCTGGATACCGAGATCCTGTAGCGCCAGGGTCAGCAGCGATGCCGAAGTCTGCTCGCCGGCCGCGAGCAGCATGTCGAGTTCCCGACGGCCGGGGTTGGCGTTGAGGCGACCGGCAGTCGCCAGCAGCTGGCTGGTGGTGTCACCACGCGCCGACACCACGACGACCACTCGGTCACCGCGTTCTCTTCGGCGAGCGATGCGGCCGGCAACCGCGCGCAGTTGTGCATCTTCGGCGAGCGATGAGCCGCCGTACTTCTGGACGATCGTATCCATGTCTTATTTATATGCTTAAAGTTTGAGTTCGTATCCAGCGGCGCGGAGGTTGAATATTTGTCGCACCGCCAGTTTTTTTGGCTCAAGGGATTTCAGTACGCGGCCTTTTCTTCTTCTATGGGCAGCGTTGTGGGGGTTGTGCTGCGATGATCCGGCGACATGCGCCCGACCAGCAAAGACAAATTGGCCCCAAGCGCCTCGACTTCAGCCGAGGACATTTTGGCCAGCGCATTAAGTAGCGCGCCTTCTGCAGGCCCCGGCGCGTCAACCAGCAGTTCTTCGCCCGCGTCAGTCGCGAAAAGCTGCACAACACGCTGATCCGGACCGCAACGGTCACGCCGAATCAGCCCTTTGGCCTGAATCTTGTCCAGCAGATTGCTGGCAGTCGCCGGCTGGATGGACAAGCGTTCGGAAATATCCTTAACCCGCAATCCCGGCTCGGCATAAATCTCCCACAGCGCCCAGAGCTGAGCGGCGCTGACGCCGCACTGGCGCTCAACCCAGGCCGAATGAGCCTGAATTGCCCGAATGACCGTGCGGAAATGCTGGATTACGCTCATTTCCTGGTTGCGGCGGGTTTTGGAGCGCCGCCGCTGTTCGGGTTTTCGTCTCACGGAGATATCCGCGTTTTCCATTCCTTGAACCATTGGTGCAATATTATATGCCAAAAAAATATTTGGTGCAAAACTAATTGGTGAAAAAGTATACCCCATCGCCTCAGGCACACCTTGACGCTTGCCGAACCCTCCAGCTATAAAGCTTGTTGACTTCGGCACAAAGGCGCAGGAGGCAAGGCGATGCCGGAAAAAGATCCCACCACCAAGGCTGCAACCGAAAACGAAGGCTCGGCCGAGCGTTCGCCACCGGCAACCACGAACAAGGCCAGTGCAGCCGAGCGACGGGCAGAGCTGATCGCCCGCAAAAAAGCGCGCAAAAAAGCCGGCAGCAAGAAGGCCATCAGTAAAAAGGCCAAAACCGCGGCAACGAAAAAAGCCAGCGCCAGGCCCGAAACGCAGGACACCACGTCCCCGCGGGAAGCCGCTTCGGAAAGCGCGACGACGCCGAGTGCAGCCCCGCCCGCCTCTGGCAAAAAGGTCGCCCAAAAAACCGCCAAGAAAACCACCAAAAAAACCACCAAGAAAGTCAGCAAGAAAGTCGCCAAGAAAGCGGCCAGCAAGGCGACCGGTAAAACAAGCGAGAAGACCGCCGGGACCGGCAGCAAGAAAGCAGCAGCAAAAAAGAAGGCAGCAAGATCGGCACCGTCGCCGACTCGATCAGCGGTTTCCCGAACATCAGCCGGTCGACCCCCGCGCGCGCTACCCGTCATGACCGAGCCGTATTTGCGCGTGGTCAAGGCGATGG
>CAZUTZ010000073.1:0-10445 GCA_964623655.1 uncultured Wenzhouxiangella sp. | reverse complement strand
CCGCAAATACCTCCGCTTCGCGGTCCCGGCCGTGCCGGCCGGGCATTAACCCGGCATGCCTACCCGCATGCCGGGTTAATTATCGATCCGTTCGACCCGGTCGCTGGAACCCAGGGAGACCCGGCGACCGTCGACCGTGCGGAATTCGCGCTCGCCCAGATCGCGGCGCCTGACCTGGTAGACCGTGCGCGAGTCCGTGCCCGGGTCGATGACCTCGACCTGCACGATCTGGTTGGCGTACCAGAAGCGATAGCCGGTCACCGCGGTAGCCGAAACGATGACCAGGCCGGCGAAGATGAAACCGACGATGGCCGAAGGCGAGCGATACCAGGGCTCCTCTTTTTCAGCCTCGGCGGAACGGGATTGCTCGCGGGCGGCCTGGCGGCCGCGCCGGACGCGCGCCACGACGATGACGATGACCGCCACCAGCACAGTAATCAGGGCTTCTCTCAACATGCGGATTGGAGCATAGCAGCAAGTCCTTGAAGATTTGGCGTCAAACGCCGGCGAGCAGCACCGCCCGGCGCGGACGGGGAAGGCCTTCGACGGTCAGGCACTCATCGGCCGGGTCCAGTGCTTCGGCAAGCGAATGGAACGGCATCCAGTCGGTCGTGCGCTGCTCGTCCGGTGTCGTCACGCTGATATCCACACAACGAGCATCGCCAAAGCCCGCCGCTGCCAGCCACTCCAGCAGGCGCGGCAAGGAAGGCAGGGCGTGCACGTTGCGCATGCGGGCATAGCGATCGGTCGGCTCGAGCACGACCGAATCGTCATTAGGCACAATCAGGGTTTCCAGCACCAGGCCGCCGCCGCTGCGCAGGCGTTCGCGCAGCTGAACCAGGTGCTGGATCGGCTCGCGCCGGTGATACAGCACGCCCATGGAAAAAACCAGGTCGAACTCCTTCAGGCCCGGCGGCAGGTCTTCCAGCCGCAGCGCCAGGAGCTCGTGCTCGGCCGAGCCGGTGAAATGGCGGATCACCGCGTGCTGCACGGCGAACAAGGGCGTGGGATCGCAGCCGAGCACATGCGCTGCGCCACTTTCGAGCATGCGCCAGCCGAAATAGCCGTTGCCGGCACCGACATCAAGCACGCGCGCACCGTCAAGGTTCACATGATCAGCCATTCGGCGCCACTTGAAGTCGGAACGCCATTCGGTACTCACGTCAACGCCACCCAGGACCAGCGGCCCCTTGCGCCAGGGAATGAAACCCCGCAGCTGCGCGCGCAACGCGTCCGGGTCCGGCGCCGTACCCCCGGCATGCAGCCAGCCGTCGCGCACCGACCAGCCCGGGGCCACCGGCGGCAAGGCGAGCAACGCCTGCTGCCAGTCGGCAAAATGGCCGTGGCGGCGGAGCGCCTGGGCATGGGCGTCGACGGCAAGCTGCGCGCTTGAAGGTTCGAACCAGCGCGACAGGGCCTGAAACATGCCGGATTGCATCGACACCGCGGCGCCTGCCTGAATAATTGGAATCAGTGCAGCGCCGAAAGCGCGGCCTGCAGGGATGGATGCCGGCCGGCGCCGGTGACTTTTTCGCCGACCGATTGTGCCCGGCCGCCAAACTGCACGACGCTTTCCAGCAGGGTCGCGTCACTGCCAATCACGACCAGTTCAGCCGGCTCCATCCGGTAGCGCGCCGTCAGTCCCAGCAGCTCATCCAGGCGAGTCTGGCGGCGGGCGAACAGGCCGACGCGCAGGTAGAGCACGCCGTCGAGATCCACGCCGGCCCGGCGCAGCGACTGATGCAGCACCTGCTGCAGTCCGAGATCCTGGTCCACGGAATTGCGGGTGGGTCGCCAGCGCACCGGTTGGCGAGCCAGCAACAGCACGCGGCACCGGACCGCACGCTGAAAGGCCACGAGTTCGTCAACCCGGGCCGGATCCGGCGCACGCTGATCGGCCAGCAACAAGCCGCGCTGGATCACAACCGGCAAGGCCCTGCTCATCAGCGCCCCAGGCGCGCGACGTCGGCGACGCGCAAAAACATCGAGCGCAGTTGTCCGAGCAAACTCAGGCGAGTGCGGCGCATGGCCGGATCTTCAGCCATCACCATGACTTCATCAAAGAAGCGATCGACCGGCTCGCGCAGCGCCGCCAGGCCGCTCAACTCGCCAACGTAGTCCCGGGCCTCCTGCTCTGCAGCACCGAAAGACTCGGTTTCAATGCGCTGCAGGGCTTCCTGCAGGCGCTGCTCGGCCGGCTCGGTCAGGACCCGGTCGCCGTTCACGCTCAGATCGGCGGGATCGGCCTGCTTGAGCAGATTGGCGATGCGCTTGTTGGCCGCGATGAGACTGTCGGCTTGCGGATCATCGGCGAAAGCCTGCACGGCCCGGGCTCTGGCCATGAAGTCGGGCACGACCTTGGTCCCGACGGCTGCAACCGCCTGGACCGTATTGGCCTCGATACCCTGATCGGCCGCGTGCGAGCGCAGGCGCTCGAGCAGAAACTCCTCGACCTCGCGCAGTAAATCCAGCTCGAAGTCGAAGGTCTCCCCAAGATCGTCGGCCAGGCGATCAGCCGCTCGTTCGACCAGCCAGCTCAGGGTCGCCTGTGTCCCGGAGGCGTCGAGAATTCGAACCACGCCGAGTGCGGCACGGCGCAGCGCGAACGGGTCCTTGCCGCCGCGCGGCTTCTGACCGGCGGCGAACACACCAACCAGCGTATCGAGCCGATCGGCCAACGCCAGGGCTCGGCCCGCCGCGTCGGCCGGCAGGCGGTCGCCGGCATGGCGCGGCAGATAATGGCTTTCGATCGCGACCGCCACGGCCTCGGGTTCGCCGTCGGCCAGCGCGTAGTAGCGCCCCATGACGCCCTGTAGTTCGGGAAACTCGCCGACCATTTCGGTGACCAGGTCGCTCTTGCACAACAAAGCCGCACGGGCGCTCAGTTCCGCATCAGCATCCAGGGCGGGGGCAAGATCGGCGCTGAGCGCCTGCAGCCGGCGTACCTTGGCGCCGACCGATCCCAGCTTTTCCTGAAACTTGACCTGTTCCAGGCGCTCGAGGCGCTGCTCCAGCGAAAAACGCCGATCCTGGTCATAGAAAAAGCGTGCATCGGCCAGGCGCGGGCGAATCACCCGCTCGAATCCGGCCGTCATGGCCGCGACATCGCGGCTTTCGAGGTTGGCCACGGCAATGAAGCGCGGCGCCAGATGCCCGTCGCTATCGCGCAGCGGAAAACATTTCTGGTGCTGCTGCATGGAACAGATCAGCGCTTCGGCGGGCACTTCCAGAAAATCTTCATCGAAGGCCCCGAGTACGGGAACCGGCCATTCGGTCAAACCCGCCACTTCGTCGAGCAGGTCTGAGTCCATTTCGACCTCCAGCCCGGTGCGACGCGCCAGGGTTTGCGCGCCGATCATGATGGCGCGGCTGCGCTTGGCCGGATCGACCTGCACGTAGGCGTCTTTCAGTACCCGGTTGTAGTCGGCTACCGAAGCGACCGGATGCCATCCCGGGGCGTGGATGCGATGGCCCTGCGTTTGCCGGTCGGCGTCCAGACCGAAGGCCGAGATCGGCACCACCTCGGAGCCGTGCAGCGCCAGCAGCCAGCGTACTGGCCGCAGGAATCGCTCCGGCCGGTCCGACCAGCGCATGCTGCGCGCACCGGCCATGCGCTTGACCGTCGCGTCCAGAACCTCGCCGAGCACTTCGGCCAGGCCGCGGCCCGGTTCCTCGATGCGGGCACACAGCCAGCGGCCCTGCTTGGTTTCAAGGCGCGTTAATTCGGCAACCGTCAGGCCGACGCTGCGGGCAAAGCCCTCGGCGGCACGCGTCGGCTGGCCGTCGTCATCAAAGGCCGCGCGCTCGGCCGGGCCCTTGCGCTCGATCACCCGGTCTTCCTGGCGCGGCTTGACCGACTCGATGATCACGGCCAGGCGTCGCGGCGTCCCCAGCCCCAGCGCCTGGGTCTCGCCTTCGATCAATCCGGCATCAACAAGCCCGCTCGACAGGCCGTCACGCAACAAGTCCAGCTGGGCCTGGAGCTGCCGCGCCGGCATTTCCTCGCAGCCCAGCTCGATCAGCAGGTCATGGGTTTGGGCTTCGGTTGAGCTCACGCCACCGCCTCCGCCGCTCTCAGGCCGGGAAAGCCCAGCGCTTCGCGCCGGGCATAGTAGGTCTCGGCCACCAGGCGCGACAAATCACGCACGCGCAGGATGAAGCGCTGGCGCTCGGTGACCGAAATGGCCTGGCGAGCGTCGAGCAAGTTGAAAGTATGCGAGGCTTTGAGCACCTGATCGTAGGCCGGCAACGGCAAATCGGCCTCGACCAGCGCCCTGGCCTGCTGCTCACAGGTGTCGAACCAGGCAAACAGGCTGTCGGTATCGGCCAGCTCGAAGTTGTAGGCCGACTGCTCGACCTCGTTTTGATGGTAGACGTCGCGATAAGTGACCGGTCCGTAAGGACCGTCGGTCCAGACCAGATCGAACACGCTTTCCACCCCCTGCAGATACATCGCCAGGCGCTCCAGACCATATGTGATCTCGCCCATGACCGGCTTGCACTCCAGGCCCCCGGCCTGCTGGAAATAGGTGAACTGGGTCACCTCCATGCCGTTCAGCCAGACTTCCCAACCCAGGCCCCAGGCGCCCAGGGTCGGCGATTCCCAGTTGTCTTCGACAAAGCGGATATCGTGGACCTTGGGGTCGATCCCGACCGCATCCAGCGAGCCCAAATAGAGCTCCTGGAAATCCAGCGGCGAGGGCTTCATGACCACCTGATACTGGTAGTAATGCTGCAGACGATTCGGGTTCTCACCGTAGCGGCCGTCAGTCGGTCGGCGGCAGGGTTGAATGTAGGCGGCGTTCCACGGCTCGGGTCCGAGACTGCGCAGAAAGGTGGCCGGATGGAAGGTGCCGGCACCGACTTCGAGATCCAGCGGCGCGGTCAGCACGCAGCCCAGATCAGACCAGTACCGGTCCAGGGTGCGAATGAAATCCTGAAAATTCACGATGGGCAGACACCCGATAGCGGGCGAGCGAAACCAGCGAGCAGTATAACGGGCGAGGTCTTATCATGGTCGCCATGCAAAAGCCTGCGCTGCTGATCATCAAGACCGGGTCCAGCGTCCCGGAAGCCGCCGAAAAATTCGGCGATTTCGATCAGTGGTTCATCAACGGCATCGGGGCCGAGCGCTTCGATTTCCGCACCATTGACGTCCACCAGGGGGAGCGGCTGCCGGCGCGCCGCAACGGTTTTGCGGCGGTGGTCATTACCGGATCACCGGCGATGGTCTCGCATCGCCACCAGTGGTCGGAGCGGGCGGCCGATTGGGTTGCCGAGGCGCATGATGAGGGCTTGCCCATGCTCGGCGTGTGCTACGGCCACCAGCTGCTGGCCCATGCGCTGGGCGGGGTGGTCGGGCCCAATCCGCACGGTCGCCGCATGGGCTCGTTCGACGTGGAAATTTCCGACCGCGACGACCGTCTGCTGGGCCAGTTCGCGCCGGGCGCGGTCTTTCAGGCCACCCATGTCGAAGCGGTACTGGAACCGCCCAAGGGTGCCCAGGTCATTTCGCGCACGCAGGGTGACCCGCACCATGGCTTGTACTTCGGCAACCTGAGTTGGGGTGTGCAGTTTCATCCCGAGTTCGATATCGACATCATGGACTGCTACATTCGCTCGCGCCGATCCGTGCTCAGCGGCGAAGGCATCTTCGCCGACCGCCTGCTGGCCTCGCTGCGCCCCACGCCGTGTGGATACGCCGTGCTCAATCGTTTTGCCGAAATGGCTGAACAGGCGGAGCGCCGGTCGGGTTGAATATGGGATCGGGTTGAGCATGGCCAGGCAAGGGGAAATCAACCTGCGCTTTTTCGGCGCGGTGGAAACCGTCACCGGCTCACGTTTTTTGCTCAAGGCCGGAACCGAGCAGCACCTGATTGATTGCGGTCTGTTTCAGGGTTTCAAACACCTGCGATTGCGCAACTGGGCGCATCCCGGATTCGACGCCGGGGACTTGAGTTCGGTGGTCGTCACCCATGCTCATCTGGATCATTCCGGCTATCTGCCGGTCCTGCGCCGTAACGGCTACGGCGGCTGGATTCACGCCACACCGGCCACGCGCGATCTGTGCCGCTACCTGCTGCCGGATTCCGGATTCATCCAGGAAAAGGATGCCGCCCGCGCCAATCGCTACGGCTACACGCGGCACCAGCCGGCCCGAGCCCTCTACACACAGGCCGACGCGCAGGCCTGCCTGCGGCAGTTCCGCAGCCAGGTTTTCGATGCGCGTTTTGCCTTGAGCGATCAGGTGAGCGCCCGATTTCTTCGCGCGGGACATATTCCCGGTGCGGCCAGCGTTTTGGTCGAGGCCGGCCCGGTGCGCGTGCTGTTCAGCGGCGACCTGGGTCAGAGCAACAGCGCAACCATGCCGCCGCCGGATTCGCCGCCGGCCGCGGATTATGTTGTGGTTGAATCCACCTATGGCGACCGGCAGCATCCCGACGACGACCCCGAGGAACGGCTGGCCGAAATCGTGCGCGAAACGGTGGGTCGTGGTGGCACGGTGATCGTGCCGGCCTTTGCGGTCGGGCGAACCCAGCTGCTGCTGCACCATTTGTGCCGGCTGATGCAGGCCGAACGCATCCCCCGAATGCCGGTGTTTCTTGACTCTCCCCTGGGCATCAACGCCACCGAGGTTTTCGCCGATCATCCGGACGATCACCGGCTGAGCCGCGCCGAGGCCGAGGCGGCCTGCGCGCTGCCGCGCTACGTTCACGATGCGCAAGCCTCACGCCGACTCGATCGCGATCCCATGCCCAAGATCATCATCGCCGGCAGCGGCATGGCGACGGGAGGACGAGTGCTGCACCACCTCAAGGTTTATCTTTCCGATGCCCGCCATACCATCCTTTTTTCCGGCTATCAGGCCGGCGGCACGCGTGGTGAAAAGCTGATCCACGGGGCTGAGCAGATTCGTATCCACGGCGAGGACTGGCCGGTGCGAGCGCGCATCGAGAACCTGGATATGCTCTCGGCCCACGCCGACAGCGACGAGCTGATCGACTGGTTGAGCCGCTTGCCGCGCGCGCCGAAACGGATTTTCGTTGTGCACGGAGAAAGCTCGGCGGCCGCGACCCTGGTCGAACGCATCGCCGGTGAACTGCGCTGGTCGGCGCTGGTGCCGGATCCGGAAACCCACTACAAGCTCGAGCCATGAACATCGATCCGGCCAGCGAAAGCATTGTCCAGTCCTCCAATAATCTGAAGGCGCGCCGTATCGCGCTGGATACCCACGACGAGCCGGTGATCATCACCCGCCGCGACTGCGCGGTCTGCCGATCGGAGGGTTTCAGTGCGCATGCCCGGGTCCAGCTCCGGGCCGGGCAAAAAACGGTGATTGCCACGCTCTACCAGATCGACTCCGAACTCCTGGGTCTGGACGAGGCGGCGCTGTCGGAATCCGCCTGGCGACTGCTCGAGGTTCAACAGGATGATTTGATCCATCTGAGCCACCCGCATCCGCTGCAGTCGCTGGGCAGTTTGCGCGGGCGTATCTACGGCCAGCGCTTCACCCGCGACAGCCTGCGCGACATACTCGAAGACGTCGCGGCCGGCCACTACGCCGACATCCATCTGGCCATGTTGCTGACGGTCATGGCAACCCGCCCGATGGACGATAAAGAGCTGATCTATCTCACCGAAGCGATGATCGATGTCGGCGAGCGGCTGAGCTGGCCGCGCGCGACGATCGCCGACAAGCACTGCGTCGGCGGCCTGCCCGGCAATCGCACCACGCCGCTGGTTGTCGCCATCGGTGCAGCCTGCGGGCTGTGGATGCCCAAAACCTCATCGCGCGCCATCACTTCTCCGGCCGGCACTGCCGACACCATGGAAATCCTGACACGGGTGGACCTGCCGCTGGCCGACATGCGCCGCGTGGTCGAGCAGGAAAACGGCTGCCTGGTCTGGGGCGGTTCGGTCGGCTTGAGCCCGGTCGACGACATGCTGATTCGCGTCGCCCGGGTGATGGATCTGGATGCCGAAGCGCAGCTGGTCGCCTCGGTTTTGTCCAAAAAGATTGCTGCCGGCGCCAGCCACCTGGTGCTTGACCTGCCGGTCGGCGCGACCGCCAAGGTCAGAACAGCAGCCGACGCAAAGGCGCTGGCAGAGCGGCTGGAAGCCGTGGCCAGCGCGTTCGGGCTTAAAACCCGGATCATGCTGACCGACGGAAAACAGCCCATTGGCAACGGCATCGGTCCGGCGTTGGAAGCGCGCGATATTCTGGCGGTACTGGAACAAGCACCCGACGCGCCGGCCGATCTTCGCAGCCGATCGCTGGAGCTGGCCGGAGCGTTGCTGGAGTTGTGCGGCACGGCCGAAGCCGGCCACGGCATCAGACAAGCGACCGAGGCGCTGGACAGCGGCCGGGCAATGACCAAGCTGGTGGCCATTTGCGAAGCTCAGGGCCGTTTCACGCGACCGAAGCTGGCCCGGCACCGGGTCTCCGTGCAGGCTGCACGCAGCGGACAGATCGGCCTGTTCGACAACCGGCGCCTGAGCCGCCTGGCCAAGCTGGCCGGCGCGCCGGGCGCCGCGAGTGCCGGAGTGGATTTGCATGTGCATCTCGGGGACTCGGTGGAAGCCGGGCAGCCGCTCTACACCATTCACGCCGAAAGCGTCGGCGAACTCAACTATGCGCGTGAATTTGCCGGCGCGAACGGCGACATCGTCCGCATCCTGCCGCCCGGATCCGACAGCGACGAGGCTGTGGCATGAGCGGTGGCCGTTCAAAAGGCCGGCTGCTGGCCCTGCCCGGCAACGAGGCGACGGCCAAGCGGCTGGCTGAACGGCTGGGCTGGGACACGGCCCCGCTGATCCATCGGCGTTTTCCTGACGGTGAAAGCTATCTGCGCATCGACGCCGACCTCAACCAGTGCAGCGCGGTGGTTGTGGCCACGCTGAACGATCCGGACGCCATCATTCCCTCGCTGCTGTTTGTCGCCGATCTGGCGCGCGACCTGGGCGCGGTCAGGGTCGGGCTGGTCTGCCCCTACCTGTGCTATATGCGCCAGGACCAGCGTTTCCGGCCCGGTGAGGCACTGACGTCAAAAACCTTCGCGCGCTGCCTGTCAGCCCATTTCGACTGGCTGGTAACCGTCGACCCCCACCTGCACCGCTACGCCAGCCTGGACGAAATCTATACCCTGGAATCGGAAGTGCTGACCGCGGCACCGGCCATTGCCGACTGGGTTGATTCGAACATCGATCAGCCGGTGCTGATTGGACCGGACGGAGAAAGCGAGCAGTGGATCCGGGCCGTGGCTGAAATCGCGCGGTGGCCGTGGCGGGTATTCAAAAAAACCCGTCACGGTGATCGCGACGTTCAGATGGAGCTGCCGGCGCTGGATGCCATTCAGGGCCGCCAGCCGGTGCTGATCGACGACATCATCTCCTCCGGGTCCACCATTGCCGAGGCCACGCGCCACCTGTGTGCAGCCGGCCTGGCCGCCCCGGTGGTTGTCGGCGTCCACGGGCTGCACGATGAGCGCGCACGCCACACGCTGCAGCAGGCCGGTGTCGCCCGACTGATCTGCACCAACAGCGTGGCCAATGCCGATGCCGGGATCGACCTTTCTGGCGTGATGACCGGGGCGATTCATCGTCTTGCGCGCGCCGGGCAAAACCCTGCATGAATACCCGGGACCAAATCTACGCCGGCAGCGAGGAACAGGTGCGGCCTTTCGAATTCTCCGAGAAAGTGGTTCGCGTGTTTCCCGACATGATCGAGCGCTCGGTGCCGGGCTATCGGCAACTGCTCGAACTGACGCCATTGATCGCCCGGGAGGCCGTGGTCGAAAACACCCGTGTTTATGATCTGGGATGCTCGCTGGGTGCAGCGACCCTGGCTGCCCGACGGGCCATCCAGGCGCCCGGGGTGAGCATTATTGCCGTTGATCAGTCACCGCAGATGGTTGCACGTTGCAAGGAGATCGTTGCAGAAGACAACTCTACGGTGCCTGTTCAAGTCATCAAGGGCGATGTTTGCGAGGTGGCGATCGAGGACGCATCACTGGTGCTGATGTACTTCACCCTGCAATTCATTGCGCCTGAACAACGAGCCGCCCTCATGCGGCGCGTCGCGGCCGGCCTGGTGCCCGGCGGCGTGCTGCTGCTGGCCGAGAAACTGGCCTTTGATGAATCAGCGCAAGCCTGGCTGGACCGTCATCACCACGCTTTCAAACGCGCCCAGGGCTACTCGGATCTCGAAATTGCCCGCAAGCGTCAGGCCCTTGAAAACGTGCTGATCGCCGACAGCCGCCAGACCCATCATCAGAGATTGCTGGACGCCGGCTTTGAGCAGGTCATCGACTGGTTTCAGTGCCTGAATTTCTGCTGTTTTGCGGCTGTGAAGGGGTCAGGGTAGATCACGCCTCGTGCGGGTTCGCAGCGGCTCACGCAGAGGCGTATATGGTCTCCCCCCTGTATTGCAAGGGTTTTTTGCATTG